>PGXP01000245.1 GCA_002839205.1 Spirochaetae bacterium HGW-Spirochaetae-9 | reverse complement strand
AAGGAGAATTCTCCCGGATTGCCGAGCAGGTCGGCGAGGCGGATCGAGTAGGATTCACGCATCGCTGCTTTTTCCCTGACGAGAGCATGGAACAGTTCCAATGTCATTTTCTCGGAATCGGAGAGATAGGAATCCATCATGGAAGTATCGGCGTGATCCATAGCTGTACGATGTCGAAAAGGGCCCCTTTTGGTCAAGGGGGTAGAAAGTCTTGCACCCAGCGCCGAAATGCCAGATAATTCTGCCTATGAATAACGATATTAAGATTGGCTTCGATCTCAACGTAGGAGTCGGTTTTGTGCCTCCGGAATTTCTGGGTCCTGGCGAGGATGAATACAGGATTCGCAACGAACAGTTCCTCGCCATGGGCAAGGATCCCGCCCATTACAGAAAGCTCAAGCCCTTTGAATTGGAGACCCTCATACGGCAGAACAACACGAGCAGCGATTGGTCGCAAATCTTCGTGGCCGAACCCTTCACGCCCGAACTTGTCTACAACACCTCGTTCTCCGGCATGGTGCGGATCGGCCACCTGGAGGAAGTGACCCTTGAACATCACGACCTCCACCTCATCGCCGGCATTTCCAACTCCCAGATCATAGCCTGCGACATCGGCGACAACTGCGTCATCAGCAACTGCGCCTATATCGCCCACTACATCATCGACGACAATTGCATCCTGATCGACAATGCCGAAGTCCATGTTTCAAACCATTCGAAGTTCGGGAACGGCAATATCATCGAGGGCGAGGGCGAAGAGCTGCGCATCGTGATCGATGTCATGAACGAAGGCGGTGGACGCTGGGTCTGGCCCTTCGCCGATATGACCTGCGCCGATGCCTATCTGTGGGCACGGCACAGGGACAAAACGGAGCTGATGAAGCAGTTTGGTCGCATGACCGATGCAATGTTCGACAACCGACGGGGTCGCTACGGCATCATAGGCAGGGGATCGGTACTCAAGTCGAACGGGGTTGTAAAGGATGTGGCGATAGGCGAGAGCGCCTATATCAAGGGCGCCAACAAGCTGAAGAACCTTACCATCAAATCGCGGGAGGATGCGCGTACCCAGATCGGCGAAGGCGTTGAACTCGTCAACGGCATCGTGGGCTACGGCTGCAAGGTCTTCTATGGATGCAAGGCAGTGCGTTTCGTGATGTGCGACGCATCCTCGCTCAAATACGGGGCGCGCCTTATCCACTCGATTCTGGGAGAGAATTCCACCGTATCCTGCTGTGAAATCCTCAACAATCTCATCTTCCCCGCCCATGAACAGCACCACAACACAAGCTTCCTCATCGCCTGCCTCGTCAAAGGCCAATCCAACATGGCCGCAGGCGCGACGATCGGTTCCAACCACAACTCCAGGGCGCCCGATGGCGAGATCGAGGCAGGCCGCGGCTTTTGGCCAGGCTTATGCACATCGGTGAAACATTCGTCGCGCTTCGCGTCTTTTTGCCTTCTCGCCAAGGGCGACTACCGCTTCGAGCTCGATATCCCCCTGCCCTTCTGCCTGGTCGACAATGATTATTCCCGGGACAGCCTCATCCTCGCCCCTGCCTATTGGTGGATGAGCAACAAGTACGCGCTGATGCGCAACGAGGGAAAATTCCGCTCGCGCGATGCCCGGTTCGACAAGTCGCTGAGCTTCGAATACTCGCCCTTCGCCCCGGACACGGCCGAAGAGATCCTAGCCGCAATGGCTTTGCTCGAAGAGGCGACAGGTGGCCTCTGCAAAAGCCAGATGAAGGAAGGCCTCCCCACAGAAGTCGAAATACACGATATCGAACACTCCTCGCGGCGATGTTTTGTAAAAAAGCCTGTCCAGGCATGGCATGCCTACAGGGAAATGCTCCTGTGGTTCGCCGGTCGGGAGATCGCCCATTTCGCTCTGGCGAATCCCGGGATCGCAAAAAATGGGAACTTGCCGACATGGGAGGAACTTTCGGCATCGCTTGCGCCTGATGAGAACTGCCGCGTCGGAACCCAATGGGAAAATCTCGGCGGCCTTCTCGTTCCTATGCCGCGCCTTGAGAAAATACTCGCCAAGGCTGCCGCAGGAGGCTATGCCACCTGGAAGGAATTTCATGCCGAGTACAGCAAGCTCTCGGAATCCTATGCAGGCGACAAGGTCCGCTACGCATGGTCGCTGATCGGCAAGCTCTACCCACGCTCAGCGGTCAGGGCAGGCAAGGCAGGAGAAGCGGCTGCCGGGGACAGTCAGAACCCGGAAGGTCCATCCAAAGAAGGGCTTGCCTCTGCCTTCAGGGACATGAAAGCGTTGGCCTTCGCGGTCGCCGACGGGGTTTTCGAGTCGCGGGCCAAAGACTGGAGCAATCGATTCAGGAAGGCAACCTATCGATCGGAAGCCGAAATGCTGGCCGTCCTGGGCAAACCCGAGGAGAACTCCTTCGTCAAGA
>PGXP01000244.1 GCA_002839205.1 Spirochaetae bacterium HGW-Spirochaetae-9 | reverse complement strand
GTCCCCCTCGTCATCCCCGAAGTCAATCCCCAGGATCTGGACTGGCACAAGGGCATCATCGCCAACCCCAACTGCTCGACCATCCAGATGCTCGTGGCGGCCAAGCCCATCCACGATGCCTTCAAGATCAAGCGGATCGTCGTCGCGACCTATCAGGCGGTCTCGGGCACTGGAGCGGTGGCCATCGCCGAGCTGCACAACCAGGCGAAGGAATACACCGAGGGCAAGCCCCTCACGGTGGCGGTCTATCCGAAACAGATTCTCTTCAACGCCCTGCCGCACATCGACGTATTCCTGGACAACGGGTATACGAAGGAAGAGATGAAGATGGTGCACGAGACGCACAAGATGCTGGACCCGGCTATACTGGTGAGTCCGACGGCGGTACGCATCGGGGTGACGAGAGGGCATTCGGAGTCGATCAACATCGAGACGGAAAAACCCTTCGAACTGGCCGAGGTGGTGGCGCTTTTGAAGAAGGCACCCGGGATCCTTGTCATGGACGATCCGGCGAACCTGGTCTATCCTACCGCCCTGGACTGCGAAGGCCGCGACGAGGTCTTTATCGGACGGATCCGCAGGGACCCGACGGTGCCCAACGGGCTCAACATCTGGGTGGTGTCGGACAACCTCAGGAAGGGCGCCGCCCTCAACGCTGTCCAGATCGCCGAAACCCTCGCGGCGCGGGGGCTGGAACCAAGGAAACTATAGATGGCATTGATCGTTCAGAAATTCGGCGGAACATCGCTGGCTGATCCGACCGCGAGAGAGATGCTCGCGAAAAAAGTCGGCGCGGCGCGCGACGCCGGGGATGAAATCGTCCTCGTCGTTTCCGCGATGGGGCGGAGGGGAGATCCCTACGCTACCGACACGCTCCTCGAGCTTCTGGGAGAGTTTTCCGGCGGCACAGGCACTGCGGCCGGCACGGATGGGCTCACCAGCGACCTTCTGGCCTCCTGCGGAGAAGTCATTTCGGCATGCGTGATAGCGTCTCTCCTGAATTCCAGGGGCATCATGGCCGTGCCCATGACGGCGCACTCGGCCGGCATCGCGGCTGAAGGTCCCTTCGGGGACGCGGCGCCTGCCGCGATCGACCCGGCGCGCCTCAGGGCTGTTCTGGCGGCCGGGAAGGTTCCTGTCGTGACAGGTTTTCAGGGCGTCGAGGCCGCGGGTAACATCCTCACCCTCGGCCGCGGCGGCAGCGACACGAGCGCCGTCGCGATAGGGGCCGCCCTCAAGGCCGATTTCGTCGACATCTACAAGGATGTCCCCGGCGTGGCCAAGGCCGATCCGCGGCTCGTGAAGGGCGTCCCCTTCATGAAATTCCTCGACTATGACTCCATGTTCAGGCTGGCGAATCATGGCGCGAGGGTGCTGCACGACAAGTCCGCCCTGCTGGCCAAGGCCAGCGGCCTGAAAATGCGCGTGCGTTCCACTTTCGACGACGGCGAAGGCACCCTCATCGGACCCGTATCCCAAGGCGCCGCGGCTCCCGATTTCCTCGGGCTTGCCACATGCTCCGGGCCTGAGAATAAACTTCGCGTGACTGCGGTCTTTTCCGTGGCGGCCGGCGCGAAAGGCGTCGTCCTGGCTCGGGAATCAGCGCGGACCATAGGACTCGACGCGATCGAATTGGACTGCGACGATCCCTGGGCCGTGGCCTACCTCTGCCCCAGGGAAACGTCGGCTGTTTTCGCTCAGAAGCTGTTCGAAGCCTTGAACTGAGGGCTTGGAGGCCCCGGGTTCAGCCTTGTAGGCTGTCGGGACCTCCAGTCTCCTTCAGCCGATAGCTTCGGAACCCGTCTCCCCTGTCCTTATCCTGATACACTCATCTAGGGGCAGGATGAATATCTTCCCATCCCCAATCTCTCCCGTCTGCGCCCCCTTGATTATCGCGTCAACCGTCGGTTTCACGAAACTGTCATTGACACCTATCTCGATTCTCACTTTCTTGAGCAGGTTGACCTCGATGTCGACCCCTCGATAGATCTCGCTATAGCCTTTTTGCTGTCCGCACCCCATGGCGTTCGACACCGAGATCTTGTAAATCTCAGACTTGTAGAGTTCCTGCTTTACTTCGTTGAGCTTGTGAGGCTGAATATAGGCAATTATCATTTTCATCGCGTTCCTCCTTAAAGATTGCTGAAGAATTGGAAGCCGGGATATGCTTCGGACTTGTGCTCGCTGAGGTCGAGCCCTATGAGCTCCTCATTGGCCGTGACCCTGAGACCGACGGTCTTCTTGATGCCGACGAAGAGAGCAGCGCTGGTCAAGCCAGCCCAGGCTGCCACGGAGAATGCGCCCAATGCCTGGATGCCCAACTGATGAAGTCCGCCGCCATAGAGCATTCCGACGGCCACTCCGTCCACATTGCCCCATATGCCAACGGCGAGGGTTCCGAAGATACCGTTCACCATATGAACCGAGGAGGCACCGACGGGATCATCGATCTTGAGTAC
>PGXP01000243.1 GCA_002839205.1 Spirochaetae bacterium HGW-Spirochaetae-9 | reverse complement strand
TGTCGCCATCCACGAATTCTCACCGCGCGCGCTGGCGAGGAAGATAGCCTTTCTGCCCCAGATTGAACGTCTGCCCTTCAATTACAGGGTACTCGAATTTGTGCTTATGGGCAGGGCTCCCCATATCGAAGCCCTCGCCCAGCCTGGTGCCGGCGATGAGGAAATAGCCCGCAGGGCTCTGGCCGAGCTAGGCCTGGAGCATCTGACGGAGCGCAGGGCCGGCGAAATATCAGGCGGGGAATACCAACTCATTCGCATCGCGCGCTGCCTGGCGCAGGAGGCGGAAATCCTGCTTCTTGACGAGCCTACATCCCTCCTCGATCCGGCCAACGCGAGCCGCGTGGCACGCGAACTCTCCTCCCTCGCGTCCAAGGGCAAGACGATCATCTTCTCCACCCACGATATAGCCCTTGCACGTTCCCTCGCCGACATCGTCCTCATGCTGGGAAACCGCAGGCTTCTCCGTGTCGGACCCCCTGGGGAGGTGCTTGTCCCCGAATTCCTCCGGCTTGCCTTCGGGGTTGAATTCGGCATCGCATCCCTGCCTTCCTCCTACGCCGACCTGGGATGAATAGCTTCGAGAAAAAAAGCAGGGCGCCGGAAACGGCGCCCTGCTCGCTGTATGCAAAGAGAGTATTATTGGTTCAGCGAGCGGCTGCTTCCCCTTGTGAGGGCTGCCTCGAGCAGGGTTGCCGGATCCTTGAATTTTCCCAGGATGATCATCGCCGCGATAATGTAGGGCTTGTAGCTGGCTTCCCTGTAGGTGTCGTCGCGGTAGCGGTCGAAGACGCTCGCTGCCACCTCCCCTGCCTTGCATGACACGTCGGTGATGTCGGCTGGCAGGCAGTGCATGTACAATCCCTTGCCACCCTTGGTCAGCTTCATCTTCTCTTCGGTGCACTCCCAGTCCTTGAATTTCGCGTTGTTGGCGAGACAGCTCTTTTCAAGATCCTTCAAGCCCGCCTGGTCGCCGGCATGGAGGAGAGGCACGCGCTTCTGCATGACGTCGAAGGGAGCCCAGCTCTTGGGATAGACGATGTCGGCGCCGGCAAAGGCCGAATCCATCGAGTGGCCGACGGTGAGCATCCCGCCCGAGGCTTCAGCCTGGTCTCTCGACAGCTGGACGACCTCGGGGATGAGGTCGTAGCCTTCGGGGTAGGCGAGGGCGACTTCCATGCCGAAACGGCTCGCGAGGCCGATGACGCCCTGCGGTACCGAGAGAGGCTTGCCGTAGGAAGGTGAATAGGCCCATGTCATGGCGATCTTCTTGCCTTTGAGCTTGTCGATGCCGCCAAAATAGTGGGCGAGGTGCAGGATGTCGGCCATAGCCTGGGTGGGGTGATCGATGTCGGACTGGAGGTTGACGATCGTGGGGCGGGAAGGGAGGATGCCGGCCGCTACGCTTTCGTCCAGGGCTTTGGCCACTTCTCGCTGGTACTTGTCGCCTTCGCCCAGGTATATGTCATCGCGTATGCCGATGGCTTCGGTGAGGAAGCTGATCATGGTGGCCGTCTCGCGCACCGTCTCGCCATGGGCGATTTGGCTCTTGCCCTCGTCCAGATCCTGGACATAGAGGCCGAGGAGGTCGCAGGCCGACGCGTACGAGAAGCGGGTGCGCGTCGAGTTGTCGCGGAAGTTGGAGACGGCAATGCCTGAATCCCAGATCCTCGGGCTGATGTTGTTGTTTCTCATCTCCCGCAGGATGTCGGCGATGAGGAAGGTGGCATCCAGTTCATCCCTGGATTTCTCCCAGGTGAGCAGGAAGTCCTTGCCGACCATGTCGATTCGCTTGCCGGCGAGATCCTTGATGGCTTTGTCGATGGCTTTCTTGTCCATAATTCCTCCAGATTGTGATATTTTCAGGCGAAACCGAGCAGTCTCGGTATGAGGAGCGAGATCTCGGGTATATAGGCGACGATGAAGAGGGCTATCACTTCCATGATGATGAAGGGGAAAATAGCCTTGGAAAGTCGGGCCAGACTGATCTTGGAAATGGAGCATGCCACGAAGAGGCAGGCGCCTACGGGCGGCGTCATGAGGGCGATATTGAGCGACAGCACCATGACGATGCCGAAATGGATGGGTGACATCCCCATGCTGACCGCGATCGGGTGGAGTATGGGACCGAGGATGATGAGAGCGGCGGCTATGTCCATGAACATGCCGACGATGAGCATCAGTATGATGATCATAAGTAGGATGAGCTTGGGGTTGCCGGTCGTGGCAATGAGGAATGCAGCTATCGCCTGGGGAACCTGGTTGATGGCAAGGACCCAGCTGAGGATCGAGGCCGCGCCGATGATAAGAAAGACTGATCCCGTGATCTTGGCTGTCTTCAGAAGCATCGGCAAGAGATCCCTGAAGGTGATCGATTTCAGGACGAAGAAACCGATTACAAGAGCATAGAGGACGGCGATGGCGGCGGCCTCCGTCGGCGTGAAGAGGCCAGAGAGTATGCCGCCCAGGATTATCACGGGCATGAGGAGGGGAATGATCG
>PGXP01000003.1:16850-18061 GCA_002839205.1 Spirochaetae bacterium HGW-Spirochaetae-9 | reverse complement strand
CATAGGAACTATGGGACAGGATGCCAGGAATTTCGTGGATTTTCTGGCGGCGGCCGGGGTGGGGCTCTGGCAGATTCTACCCTTGGGGCCGACGGGCTACGGCGACTCGCCCTACCAGTGCCTTTCGTCGTTTGCCGGCAATCTCTATCTTCTGGACCCCGAGGAGCTGCGGGTGATGGGGCTCGTGGGCAACGACGACGTGGAAGCCTGCAGGATGCCTAATACGGGAAGCGTGGATTTCGGGTGCCTTTTCGCCGAGAAGAACAGGCTGGTGGATGCAGCATGGGAGCGGTACAAGGCTGAAGTTGGGGTAACGGCCGGCTTTGCGGCGCTGAAGGCCGAATTTGCCGAGTTTTCGACCGAGAACGCCTCGTGGCTCGAGGATTACGCCCTCTTTTCGGCGATAAAGGAAGATCAGGGCTTTGCTTCCTGGGACAGATGGCCGAAGGCACTGCGGCGAAGGGAAGCTGGCGCGATTGGGATCTTTGCGAAAGGGGCAAGCGACAGAATTGGGCGTCATGCCTTTGCCCAGTATCTCTTTTGGCGACAGTGGGTTGCCCTGCATACCTACGCCCGAAGCCGGAAGGTGAAAATAATAGGCGACCTGCCCATCTTCGTCGCCTACGATTCTGCCGACACCTGGGCTCACCCGAGGCTTTTTCTCCTCGATGAGGAGGGGAATCCAACAAAGGTGGCTGGAGTCCCGCCCGATTACTTCACTGCCACCGGCCAGCTCTGGGGAAACCCGCTCTACGATTGGAAGGCTCATAAAGCCGAAGGCTTTGACTGGTGGATATCGCGGATCAAAGCAACGCTGGCGGTGGTGGATATTCTGCGAATCGACCATTTCAGGGGATTCGTCGATTACTGGGCTGTGCCGACAGGCGACGCGACGGCTGCCAGGGGCCTCTGGGAAAAAGGACCAGGATTGGCTCTCTTCGAAGCGATCGAGGCGAAGCTGGGCGATCTGCCCATCATCGCCGAAGACCTGGGTTTCATGACGCCCGAGGTGGGGGCATTGCGACAGCGTCTGGGCTTCCCGGGCATGAAAATTCTGCAGTTCGCCTTTGAACCCGGGGGCGACAACGGCGACTATCCCCATAATTACGACGGCCATTGCGTCGTGTATACGGGTACCCACGACAACGATACAAGCATGGGCTGGCTGGAGGGCGCGGCGCCCGCGGTGGCACGGCGCGCGCTGAAGTATG
>PGXP01000003.1:0-16744 GCA_002839205.1 Spirochaetae bacterium HGW-Spirochaetae-9 | reverse complement strand
CGCCCCGCCTGCATCGCCATTGCCCCGGCGCAGGACCTCCTCGGCCTGGGCACCGAAGCCCGCATGAACTACCCCGGCACCCAGAACAGCTGGTGGACCTGGCGCATGGCAGAGGGAGCGCTCACTCCGTCGATCGGGCGAAGACTGAAGCTCCTGACGCGAATTAATTTTCGTACCTCTATCTGAGTTTTGTTTCTGAGAATTATCTACTTTCCCTAAATATGCTAATTGACAAATATGTAACCTGTGCTAGAATTGTGTTATATAATAGTGTTCAACACTATTGTGAGCACTCCAAGGAGACAAGGTATGTTCGATGAAAAGCAAAACGTGCTTGTGGTGAGCGGCCATGCGGCAGACTATGTATGGCGGGCAGGCGGAACTATTGCAAAATATATCTTACATGGTGCAAAGGTGAAAGTCGTCGTGCTCAGCTGTGGCGTGCGCGGGGAATCCAACGATTTATGGAACGAACCCGGCCAGACTGCGGTGAACGTGGAACGCATCAGGAAAGAAGAATCGCTGGCTGCAGCGACCGCGCTCGGTGTGTCAGACATAGAATTTTGGGACTACAATGACTACTACATGGAGCTTGAGAGTTCCGACAAGATAGACAGGCTTGCGACGCTTATAAGGGAGTTCAAGCCCTACCATATCATCACGCACGGTGAACTCGATTTGCTCAATCCAGACCATGATGCAGTCAATAGATATGTGTTCAAAGCGAGCGTGCTTGCGATATCCAATGGCGTTCCGCTTGGAGATACCAAGACTTCCAAGCAGACCAGGATATTCGGATTTGAACCCCACCAATCTGAAATCTGCAATTTCAAACCCGAAGTGATCATCGATATCACCGAAACGATAGAGATGAAGAAGAAAGCCATGAATTGCTTTAAGGCACAGGGCCACTTGATTGAATACTATGGTATGAAGGCTTTCATAAGAGGCAATCATGCTCGCAGACTTTCGGGCAATCACACGTATAAGTTTGCTGAATCCTTCACACGACGCTTCCCTTATGTCGGGGAATGGCTCGTCTAGCAGTCGACGAATAAAAGGATATAACCGATGAACGATTACAATGATCTTCCAGAATTGCTCGATGCAGCTTTGGTAGAGAAGGCTTCAAAATTCGGAACGGCAACCCTAGCCGATGGCATGCAGGGGCTCGGCATCGTGAACGATGGATGTATGGATGTGGCGATGATGCCCGTCGATGAGTCGAGCGTGATGGTCGGTACCGCCTGTACTGTGGAAACAAAGGACGGCGATAATTTCCCTATCCATGTTGCGATCTACATGGGGAAGCCTGGGTATGTGTTGGTCGTCGACGGCAAGGGTTTCGAGGATAGAGCGTATCTCGGCGATTTGATGGCAGGAGCCTCCAAGGCAATCGGGTTCAACGGGATCGTCGTCGATGGTTGCATACGGGACAAAACTGGATTGAAAGAGCTTCAAATACCGGTGTTCGCGAAAGGATATATACAACGAAGCCCAATCAAGAAAGACAAGGGCAAGATCAATGTGCCCATCGTTTGTGCCGGAGTGCCGGTGAATCCCGGAGATCTTGTGGTAGGCGACTACGATGGTGTTGTTGTGATACCTCGCGATCGAATCGAAGAAGTGCTGGCAGCTGCCGATAAAAAGGCTGCCTATGAAGAGAAACGTCGAATCGCCATAGACGATTATGCGCGGAGGCGAGCCGAAGGGCAGAGCGAGCTGCCAAACCTCGCGCCACAGTGGGTGATCGACATGCAGGCAAAAGGCTGATATGGGTACGCTTAGAATTATTTCTTCCATGGCAACGCGCCTTGTTCTGAATGAACTGGCGGAAAGTTTTCAACAAAAGACCGGGGCCTTGGTATCCATTGAATCGGTGGGCGGGGTGGATGTGGCGAGAAGAGTACAGGCAGGAGAGACTTTCGATGTGGTCATCCTGGCTTCCGACGCTCTCGACAATTTGATTGTTTCTGGCCGCGTCATCCGGGGGAGTAAAGTAAATCTTGTTCGTTCGGGTGTAGCGGTGATAGTGCGAAAGGATGCCCTTGTCCCCGATATTTCTTCTGAAGACGCTTTGCGAAAGGCGATTCTTTCCTCAAAGAGCATCTCATATTCTACGGGACCCAGCGGCGTGGCACTCGCGACGCTTTTCGAGCGTTGGGGCATAGCGGAGGCGATCCAAGACCGAATCGTGAAGCCAGCGCCAGGTACTCCCGTGGGCATGATTGTTGCAAGCGGTCAGGCGGAGCTTGGCTTTCAGCAACTGAGTGAAGTTCTGCACGTCGAGGGTATCGCAATCCTAGGCGCAATGCCTCCGGCGGTTCAGATCGTAACCACGTTCGCTGGCGGTGTCTGTACGAGCAGTACAGCGCCCGATTCAGCAAAAGCCTTTCTCGATTTCTTGGCTTCCACAAGCGCTACCGAGGCAAAGCTGCGCCAGGGGATGGAGCCAGCTTGATTAAAGCAAGGGAGTGCCGACATGATCACTAGTTCTAATCCTACTACTCTCGCCCTCGGCTTTATTGGCTTTGGCGAAGCGGCGTTTCATATCGCTAAAGGCCTTGTGGGCGCGGGCTTGACTCCGATCAGGACATTCGACGTTATGGCCCATGATGCGAAGGTAGGACCTCTTATCGCGGAACGCGCATCAGAAGCAAAGGTTGAGCTGGAGCCTTCCCTCTGCGATTTAATGGCGCACTGCGATATCATACTCTGCGCGACAAGCGCGAAATATGCCCTTTCTATAGCGAAGGATGCCGTCAAGAGCCTGCGCCCGGGCAGCATCTACGCTGACCTCAATAGCGCTTCTCCCGGAACGAAAAAACAGATTGGTTTGCTTATTGAACCAACAGGAGCTTTATTCGCCGATGTAGCGGTGATGGAACTCGTCCCGCCCCATGGACATAAAGTGCCTCTCGCGGTAAGCGGCTCAGGTGCGAAGAAATTCCAGGAACGCCTGTCGCCCTATGGCATGAAGATCTCATTCATCAACGAACATGCTGGTAGTTCTTCTGCCCTCAAGATGCTCCGGAGCATTTTCATGAAAGGACTGACTTCGCTGCTCCTGGAAACCCTCACAGCAGGAAGGAAGGCCGGCGTTGATAAAGAGATTATGGATTCTATCTCCGGTACGATAAACGGAAGACCTTTGGCCGACACTGCTACCATGCTCATCACAAGAACAGCCATCGCCGCCGAACGACGGATAGCGGAGATGGGGGAAGTGCTGGATACCCTGCAGGAGATGGGCTTGGACAGTTCCGCATCGGCAGCCACGAAGGTTAAGCTGCAGGCGCTTGCCGATCTCGACCTGCGCACTGAATTTGGGAATACGCCGCCCGAAACCTATACCGCGGTTTTGGACGCGATTTTGCGAAAATCCAGCCATTAAAAGACTGGAAAGTTTCAAGGAGGCATTGATGAGAAGCAACTGTTCGAAAAAAGTTGTAGCCGCACTCGTGCTGGCCACAATGGTGACAATGAGCGCGATAGCCGCGCCGAAGTATCCATCGAAAACCATCACTTTCGTCGCTCCCTCAGGCGCCGGCGGGGCTTTCGATATGGCCCTGCGCACCATAACCAAAGCGCTTACCGACACGAAACTCGTTGACCAGCAGATGCTCGTCGAAGCCAAACCAGGCGGGGGCGGTTCTGTATTCCTCGCCGAATATGTAGTGAAGGATACTAAGAACGACTATAAGCTCTTCCTGACTTCACCGACGATGCTCATCAACAATCTGAAGAAAGAAGGTAACTCTCCTTTCACCTATAGGAACGTGACCCCTCTGGCACAGTTCTTTGTCGATTATGCGGTGATTGCGGTGGCCTCGAATTCGAAGTACAAGGATATCAAATCTCTCTTTGCCGACATGAAGAATGATCCTTCCAAAGTGTCCGTCGTCGGAGGTTCGGGTCCGGGCGCGGTTGACCATCTGTCCTTCCTTCTTCCCGCCAGCAAGGCAGGCGTCAATCCTCAGAAAATCAAGTATATTTCCTATGATGGCAAAGCCGAAGCGATGGCTGCGATCCTGGGCGGCAATGGCGACGTGCTCACCAGCGTTACTGCTTCAGTTTCCGAGTTTCTCGAAGCCGGCAAGGTCCGTGTTCTTGCGGTCAATGCTCCCAAAAGACTCGGTGGCGTATTCAAGGACGTTCCGACGCTCCGTGAAGCTGGCATACCGGCGGATTTCGTGATTTGGCGCGGCGTATTCGGACCACCCCAGATGAGCGCCGAAGCTAAAGAGTACTGGATCGATATTTTTACTAAACTTTCGAAAACATCAGTCTGGGCGGAAGAGCTGGCCAAGCGTGGATGGGACGCGGAGTTCCTCGCCGGTGATGATTTCGTCAAAGGTCTGGATCAGCAGAATGCGGATTTAGCCGAGCTACTTGCTGCGCTAGGAATGGCGAAATAGTAGTCTATCTAAAGATAAGTTTTACGGGGAAAGTTGAATGCCGCTATGGCAGGCAACTTTCCCCACGAGACTGAAACATGCGGGGGAACTGTGATCAATAAACGTTTTGACGTTATGGCGGGCACTGGATTCTTAGCAATCGGCGTATTTTTCGTCGCCGCCTCAAGAGGAATCACCAGAAGCTCTTATGGGAGCAACGTTGGCCCTGCGGTGTTTCCCACATTGCTCGGTATAATCCTCATAGGACTGAGCATAATCGTCATCTCTAAAGCGATCGCGTATAAAGGTACTGAAAAGGTAATAGCGAACTTGAATTACAGGCGATTGGCTGCGCTTATCGGCGCGATTGCCGTCTATATCGTGATATTCGAACCGCTGGGATATGTAATATCGACTTTTATTTTCCTCTCTTTCGTGTTTCAGCTCATGGAAAGGAAAAAGCTACTCAAATCACTCCTCATTTCGGCGATTTTTTCTAGCGTTGTCTATGTGACATATGTCGTTTTGCTTCAAGGAAACCTGCCACCGTTTCCTGAATTCTTGACAAATTTGTTTGCGAGAGGCTGAAAATGGATACATTTCACTATCTTGCACTTGGTTTCTCGCAGGCGCTGCAGTTTCACAATATACTATTTTGCTTTCTAGGCGTTTTCATTGGTACGGCTGTCGGAGTACTGCCTGGAATAGGTCCTTCAAGCGGAACAGCCCTTCTTATACCCATCACTGCTACGCTTACGAGCATGCTCAGACCGGAAGATGCCGCAACGAGCGCGATAATCATGCTTTCAGGGGTATTCTATGGCGCAATGTATGGCGGCTCAACAACAAGTGTGCTCATCAATACTCCTGGAGAATCCGCCTCTGTCATCACCTGCCTGGATGGCTATCAAATGGCCAAGAAAGGCAGGGCAGGCGCTGCCCTGGCAATCGCGGCCATAGGTTCCTTCATTGCGGGGCTCTTTGCCCTGGTGATGCTCGCCATTCTCGCCAAGCCGCTCGCCGAAGTAGCGCTCAAGTTCGGCCCGACAGAGTATTTTTCTCTCGTCGTGCTGGGACTTGCCGCGATAACGGGGCTTGCGGGAAAGTCGATGCCAAAGGCGCTGATAATGCTTGTTTTTGGCCTGCTGTTGGCTACGGTCGGCATAGATCAGGTGTCCGGTGCGGAACGATTCGCCTTCGGCATACCAATCCTCTACAGCGGATTTGATTTTATCACTATTGCCGTCGGCATGTTCGCGCTGGGCGAAGTGTTCCGGTCTATACTCGATGCCGATGGAAACCCACAGGATTTCCCAAAGATTGGACGAGTTCTTCCGACTCGCGACGATATGCGGAGAAGCTGGAAACCCATCGCCCGCGGATCGGTGCTCGGATTCTTTACAGGGATACTTCCTGGAGCAGGCGCGACTCTCTCTTCGTTCCTCTCGTATACACTCGAAAAGCGGCTCTCTAAACATCCAGAGGAATTCGGCAAAGGCGCGATCGAAGGCGTTGCCGGACCAGAATCAGCCAATAATGCCGCAGCTGGTGGCGCCCTCATACCCCTCCTTGCCCTTGGAATTCCAAGTTCGGCGACTACCTCGGTACTCATGGGCGCATTCATGATGTACAACGTCGCACCAGGCCCTCTATTGTTCGATAAGCACCCTGCTGTTGCATGGGGTGTCATTGCCTCCATGTTCCTTGGAAACGTCATGCTTCTTATCCTCAACATGCCTTTGGTGAAGATATTTGCCAAGCTCGTCGAAGTGCCTTCAAGAATTCTCCTGCCAATAATCGTGGGAATATGCGTTTTTGGTATCTACGCGGTTCAGGGCAACACCTTCAATCTCATTGTGATGCTCTGCTTCGGCGTGGCCGGATTTTTCCTTGTCGCCAACGATTTCCCGGCAGCACCGCTGGTTCTTGGCCGGATTCTTGGTCCCATGCTTGAAAACAACTTCAGAAGAGCGCTTACTGGAAGCAATGGCGATTATTCAATTTTTATTTCTCGTCCAGTATCCGCAACCCTTCTCGGTATCGCATTGCTCTGGATAATAATTCCCATTTTTCTAAAAAAACGTGGTAAAAAAGTACTTATCAACGAATGATAAATAGAATTCTTCAATTATAGGAGTGCAGTGTGCGGAATCAGACGAACCAAGCATACCAGATAATCCGGGAACGAATTTTATCCGGTGCTTATCGTCCTACTGAAAGCCTCACCGAACTCACGCTAGCTCAGGAACTTGCAGTGAGCAGGAACACCATCAAGAAGGCGCTCTTGAAACTCGCAAGCGAAAGGCTTGTCGTCATAGAAGAAAATAAGCGAGCCGTCGTGCGTTCCTTTACAATCGATGAAGTGCTGCAATACCTCAGAGTCCGTGAAATTCTTGAAGGTCTCGTGATCCGTGAAGCTATTCCCTTGATGAAGCAATCCGATTTTGAGGAAATGGAGTCCATCCTCGCAAGTATGAAGGAAAAGCTTGCCGCCGGTGAGTTGAAGGAATACTCGCAAGGAAACTGGAGATTCCATCAAGTGGTCTACAGACTTTGCCCAAATTTGCCAGCGGTTGAAATTGTCCTATCAATCAAGAATCAATTAAACCGGTATAATGTAAAGACGATATTCATTCAGGGTCGTGGCGCCAACTCCTTTGCAGAACACAGGGCAATTCTCGATGCTATCGAGAAACGCGATTTGGATGAAGCGGAGAGGCTTATCCGAATGCATGTTTCAAACATGCGCGAGGTGCTAAAAAAATATCACGAATTGCTCTTCTGAAGACGGACGGAAGTTAGAGAGAGCCTGGCGCATGGCGGAGGGAGCGCTCACTCCGTCGATCGCGAGGCGCCTAAGGGCACTCACCCAAGTCTATTTTCGAATTGTTCCATAGATGACTAATCCGCAGCGTATTGCGGATTAGTCTTGACTATTCCGCAGCGTATTGCGGATTAGTCTTGACTATTCCGCAATACGCTGCATAATTGTCATCATGAAGCGAATTCAGAGCACAAAAATCCTTTCGGACCTCAGGCGCACAATGGTGTTCCTGTCCGGGCCTCGCCAGGTAGGGAAATCGTGGCTTGCCCGAGAGATGGCAAAAAATTTTGAGAGGCCTCTCTATCTCAACTGGGACAATAGGCAGGATAAAGAGATTATTCTTCGTCAGGCCTGGCCCGGGAATTCCGATCTCCTCGTGTTCGATGAGATACACAAGATGCCCGAATGGAAAAACTTCCTGAAAGGTATCTACGACACGAAGCCGGAGACAATGGCCATACTCGTGACAGGAAGCGCACGACTCGAAACCTTCAGACAATCCGGCGACAGTCTCGCAGGAAGGTATTACCACCACCGGCTTTTTCCGATCAGTCCGGCCGAGGCTATGCAGGCAGGCGAGAAACGGGAGCTCGCCCACTTTCTCGAACGCGGGGGCTTCCCTGAGCCCTTCCTGGCGGAGAATTCTACAGATGCCGGGCGATGGCGCCGATTCTACCTCGATGGGTTGATCCGTGAGGACATCTTGAGTTTTGAGAATATCAGGGAACTGCGGGCGATGAACCTTCTTGTGAACCTTCTACGCGAACGTGTGGCTTCGCCCCTGAGCTACCAGAGCCTCTCGGAGGATATTGGCACGGCACCCAATACGGTGAGGCGCTATATTGAAATACTCGAGGCACTCTACATCGTTTTCCGCATATATCCCCACAATCGATCGATAGCGCGCTCTCTTGCGCAGCAACCTAAGCTCTATTTCTTCGACACCGCTCTTGTCGAGAACGAAGGCGCCCAGTTGGAGAACCATGTCGCAGTATCGCTGCTGAAGGAATTATGCATGCGGGAAGACGCTGATGGAATTCGCCGCGAACTCCGGTATTTACGGACCAAGGAAGGCAGAGAAACCGATTTCCTGATAGCGGTTGAAAATTCACCCCGTCTCGCGGTGGAAGTGAAGACGGGCGAGCGCGAAGTAAGCCCCGGACTGTCATATTTCTGCAACCAGTATGGTATGCCCGGACTTCAGCTTGTAGGGGATCTGCGCCTGGAATATGAGCAAGACGGCATCGAGGTTCGGAGAGCCCATGTCTGGCTGGAGGGCATCGGGAATTCCGAAAAGCTGGGATAATGAAGGCAGTCCGCTCGTCCAGAGGCTTCTTTATGCTCCAAGCCTTCTCTATGCGCGGTGCTCGACCATTTCCGAAGTGGAGTAGAAACGGATGCCCAGGTTTTCTGCCTTCATCTGTTCGAACTGCCAGGCGGTTTCAGACATGATGATGTGGGTCCCGCGGATATCCATGAGGATGCGCCGGGAATGCGAGGCGATGAACTCACGCAAGGTTTTTGGGTCGTCGGAGGTAATCCAGTGGGCGATGGTGAGGTGTATCGGGCGGTAATCGCACTTTGATCCATATTCGTATTCCATCCGGTACTGAAGCACTTCGAGCTGGAGTTGTCCGACGACGCCGATGACGCGCAGGTTGGGCTGGTGGGGCTTGGAAAAGATCTGCACGATGCCTTCTTCGGCGAGCTGGTCGAGCCCTTTGTGGTACTGCTTTTCCTTCAGGGGATCGGCATTGACGATGTAGCGGAATATCTGCGGTGCAAAGTTCGGTATGCCCTTGAAATTGAGGAGTTCACCCTCGGTGACGGTGTCGCCGATCTTGAAGGTGCCAGTATCGTGGATGCCGATGATGTCGCCGGGCCAGGCTTCCTCGATGATATCGCTGTTCTGGGCCATGAAGGCGGTGGGGCTGGCCGTCCTGAAGGTTTTGCCTGAGCGCACGTGGCAGTAGATTTTATTGCGCTCGAACTGGCCCGAGCAGACGCGGAGGAAGGCGACGCGGTCGCGGTGCCGGGGGTTGAGGTTGGCGTGGATCTTGAAGACAAAGCCGGTGAATTTTTCTTCCTCGGGATGCACTGTCCTTTCTTCGGCGGTTTTGGCTGTGGGCGACGGCGCGAAGGAGCTAAGCGCGTCGAGGAGTTCCCTGATGCCGAAGTTGTTGATGGCCGAGCCGAAGAATACGGGGGTGGTTGTGCCGGCGAGGTATTCCTGGACGTCGAAATGGGGGTAGACGCCGGTGAGGAGTGCAACATCGTCGCGCAGCCTGCGCGCCAGCGAAATGCCGACCTTCTGGTCGAGGAGGGGATCGGCGAGGTCGCTTATGGTGACGATGTCGATGGGGCGTTCCACCATGCCCGGGAAAAAGAGGATGAGTCTTTTCTGCAGAAGATCATAGACGCCCTTGAAGTTTTTCCCCTGCCCGATGGGCCAGGTGACAGGTCGCACGCCGATGGCCAATTCCCTCTCGGTTTCGTCAAGGAGGTCCATCGGGTCCTTGCCTTCGCGGTCGAGCTTGTTGATGAAGGTGGCGATGGGGGTGTGGCGCATGCGGCAGACTTCGCAGAGTCGGCGGGTGCGTTCCTCCACGCCTTTTACGGAGTCGATGACGAGGAGGGCGCTGTCCACCGCGGACAGGCCGCGATAGGTGTCTTCGGAGAAGTCGGCGTGGCCTGGGGTATCGAGGAGGTTGATCTTCCTGCCGTGGTATTCGAATCCCATCACGGAAGTGCTGATGGAGATGCCTCGTTCCTTTTCCAGGGCCATGAAGTCGGAAACGGAAGCCTTTGTCGTCTTGCCGCTCTTGACCGCGCCCGCGATGTGGATGGCTCCTCCGAACAGGAGGAGTTTTTCCGTTATGGTGGTTTTTCCCGAGTCGGGGTGGGAGATGATGGCAAAGGTGAGTCGTTTGCGCAGCTGTTCGTCGAGTTCTTTCATGAAGCCCCTGGTTTTGTCTGTTGACCATACCAAGATTTGTCCGGGTGTGTATAGTAAGGGCAATTTTCGGTGAACTTGAGGAACAGCACTTGATTTTTTGCTGATGGGTTTCTACTATTGTCTACAAGAGCCTTGCGGCTCCTTCAAACCTATCCACGAGGAGGTCCATATGAAAAACTACAGGGTGATTGTTCGCGGTACGGAGCCTCGGAGGATACTCGCCTAGCTTTCCCTTTCGGAATCTTCGCGTCATTCTCCGGGCTTCCTCCCACGAACGGTATGTCGGGATGTAAGCAAAAATATAACCGGAGAAATAAAGCAATGCACAATTCACTTGAATCATACGGATGGAATGCCGCCTTCGAAAACGCGGCACAGCTCTATGCTGACATGAACCTGTCGCCGGCGCGCGTCGTGGAGACAGGCAGAAATCTATGGAAAGTGGTGGCAGATATCGGGGGGACAGTCGAAGAATTTGACGCCGTCGTCTCGGGAAAGTTCATGTATGGGGTCGGCACTTCGGCCGAAATGCCTGTAACGGGCGACTGGGTCCTTATCCGCGGGGTGCAGGGCGGCGGGGTGGAGGGCGGCGATGAGCCGGCGGTGATCCATGCCCTTCTGCCACGCGTGAGCAAATTTTCGCGCAAGGCCAAGGGCGACACTGCCTACGACAAGGTTGAGGAGCAGGTGCTCGTCGCGAACATCGACACGGCCATAATCGTCGCCGCGGCAGGCCAGGACTGGAACGCAAGGCGGATCGAACGCTACATAGCGCTTGTGATCGATTCGGGAGCGCGGCCCGTCGTTGTCGTAACGAAGGCTGACCTGGCCGAGGATATCGATGGGCTTATCCACAGGACGAAGAATCTGGCACCTGCCCTCCCCGTCTTCGCGGTGAGCGCTTTCACCGGCCAGGGCATGGACCGCTTCGACGAATTCCTCCTGCCCGGCGTCACCGCCGTCCTCGTCGGCTCATCGGGGGCGGGGAAGAGCACCTTGTTGAACCGCCTTGCGGGGCGATCCATCCAGCGCGTTCAGGACATCCGCGCCGACGATCACAAGGGGAGGCACACGACAAGCGTGAGGACGCTTTTCCGCCTGCCTTCGGGCGCCCTCCTCATCGACACGCCGGGATTGAGGGAGATCCAGCTTTGGACTTCAGAAGAGGACGTGGACGCTACCTTTCCCGAGATCGAGGCTTTGGCTGCCTTGTGCAAATTCAGGGACTGTACCCACGACAGCGAGCCGGGCTGCGCAGTGCGCGAAGCCATCGAATCGGGCGCTGTCGCTGATGACCGCGTCGCCTCCTGGAGAAAACTGCGCCGCGAAATCGAGGCTCTGGAGCGGCGGCAGGATCCCCTGCTTGCGGCGGCCGAGCGTGCGCGCTGGCGGAGCATCAACCGGGAGTTCAGGCGATTCAGCAAGGAGCATGATCGCTGAACGCGGCGCCGGGTCGATGAGTTACTTTTTTCCGTAAATTGTCTGATGGTCGCCGATATTCACGAGGAGGATATCCTCGCCTGTCACGAGAAATTCGAGGGCTATGCGCCATGTAAGATTGATTGATACGGAATAGCCCTCGAAGCTGGCTGTCTTGAATTGATGCAAACGAAGCGAAGGGTGGAAGGGATTCAATTCCAGGAGCTGCAGGGTTTTTATATATTGTTTTTCGGCTTCGGGATGTTTCTTCAGAAACTTCCTCGCTTTAGCCTCATAGGAGTAGGTGAAGAGTAGCCTATACATGACGCACTCTCGCCAAGTGCTCCTCGATGGATCCGGCGTGGAATCGGCCCTTTTCTATTTCCTGTTTGGATTCCCTGATGGCGGCGTCCAGTTCTAGCTCCCGCAGCTGGTTGTAGTGGTCGATCGGCAAAATTACGTATTTTTGTTTGCCGCGAACGGTGATGACGACGCCATTGTTCTCGGCTGTCATTTCTTCTATGGCGGTTATGCCTCTGACTTTGAGGTCATTGGCGCTCAATTGTCCAATCACACTATTACTCCTTGTTTTAATAGTACTATAATAAAGACTATTCAACAAGAAGTCTTCAGTTTACCGACCTGCTCACAGTAGAAATCGAACAAATCGAGCTTTGGGACTAGCTCTTGGCGATGTACCTGACCTTGCCGATAGACCAGCCCCGCGAGGTACCGCGGACTTGGGTGGTTTCGTTTGGGGCACCTGAGGCCGCCCCTCCAAGGGTGATGGCTTTGCCGGGGCAGTGCTGGACGCAGGCGGGCAGAAGGCCGGCTTCTTGCCGTGAAGTGCAGAGGTCGCACTTCCCCGGCCTGCCGGAGACCGATGAGATGGAGATAGCTCCATAGGGACAGGCGGGCTCGCAGGCGCCGCAGGCGATGCAGAGATCGGCGTCGATCTCCACGAGTCCCGAGACGCCCCGGAGGATGGCTCCGGACGGACAGGCCTCGGCGCAGGCAGGTTCGTTGCACTGCTGGCACAGGACGGGCACGAAGCTGCGCCCTTGGGGAGAGCCGGGCAGGGCCTCGCCTCCTTTGCTCCTCGATTCCTCCACCTTGATAAAGCCCATGCCGGGGCTGGTCTTCTTTTCGAGGGCGCAGGCCACTTCGCAGGTGCCGCAGCCCCAGCATCGATCCAGGTCTATGCACAGAAGGGCTTCATTCGCCATCGGCAACCTTCCTTATCTGGCACTTCAGGCCTCTCATCGGCACGGTGCCGATTCCCTCGGCGAAACGTTCCCATCCGAGGGCCTTGTTGATGTTCCCCTCCCCTCCCCAGCCGGGCACGGCTTCGACGAAGTCGGGGGAGAGGTCGCGCTCCAGCCTGGCCCGAAGGCGGGCGCTCCCCGTGGGCGTCGAAACCTCGACGAGATCGCCTTCGGAGATGCCCCGGGAGGACGCCGTCTGGGGGTGGAGATAGACGAGGGGATCGGGCTGCTGGGCACGGAGCCATGGATTCTGCCTGTTTTCCGTATGGCGGAAAAAGATGCTCCTGGCGCCGGTGCTGAAGTCATAAGGGTAGTCCGCGTCCCGCGCGCTCTCATCCCTGGCACTAGCCTGGGCAGGCCGGGGCGATCCCGAAGGCAGTGGCTCGCAGCCCTTCGATGCGAGCATCGACGAGTAGAGCTCCACCTTGCCCGAAGGCGTCTTGAATCCCGATTTCAGATACGTGCCGAATTTCAGCGGGGCATAGAGATGTCGTTTTTCGAGGGTCTGACGGAAGCTGAGCCCTGTGGGCGAGAGCAGATAGTCATACAGCTCTTCGGGACTATTCCAGAAGAGGTCTCCCAGTCCCAGGCGCCGTGCCAGGTCGCAGATGATATCGACATCGGACCTCGATTCGCCCCCTTCTACGCATTTTCTCTGAAGAACGGTGTGGTCGAGGGATGTCTGGAAGGATGATATGACATTGTCCCGCTCCAGCCAGGAAGAGGCGGGGAGGACGATATCGGCCATGCTGGCCGTGGGCGTCAGGAAGATGTCGCAGACGGCCAGGAACTCCAGCTTTTCCATCGCCCGGTTCACGAGATTCGAATTGGTGTAGGAAACGGCCGCATTGCTCCCGAAGATCAGGGCTGCCTTGACGGGATAGGGCTCCCCGCTGAGGATCGTGCTCCAGAGGCTGGGCATGTGGGAGGAAGGCACGGAGGAGAGTTCGCCGCAGAGGAGAGGGAAGCGGTCGAAACCTATCCTTTCCTTCTGGACTTCCGGCGGCAGCCTCGAGGCGAGTATGAACTCGTGGCTGTTCTGGGAAATTTCGCCCCTGCTGGAGACGAGGACGTTCCCGCCGGGAATGTCGATGTTTCCGGTTATCGCCATCAGGATCGAGAGCGCGCGGCAGGTCTGGACCGAATCGGCCGTCTGGTCGACGGTGACGCAGCGGCTGATGCAGGCAGGCTTCGTCGTGGCGTATGCCCTTGCCGCGGCGCGGACCGTGGAGGCCGGTACGCCGGTGAGGGTTTCCGTGATCTCGGGCCTCCTCCAGGCGACGTGGGTCCGCAGGGCTTCGAATCCCGTGGTCCAGGCTTCGACGAACCCATGGTCATAGAGGTTTTCATCGATGATCACCTGGATGAAGCCGAGGGCGAGGTCGGTATCGGTTCCTGGCTTGATCCTGATCCAGTCATCGGCCTTGGCTGCGGTTTCCGAGAGCCTGGGGTCAATCACGATGAGCCTGGCTCCCCGTTCCTTCGCGTCCATGATGGCAACGCCCTGCAGAGGCCATGTGACGGCCGGGTTCGACCCCCACACGAGGATGCATTTCGAGTTTGCGAAATCGCAGGATTCGGCATACTGGGCCCCGAAGGTAACCCGGCAGTCCACGAGGCGCGGCCACAGGCACTGAGCCCAGCCTGCAGCTCCATGGTTGGGCGCCCCGAAGGCATTGGCGAGGCGTGAGAATACGCGGCTCCAGCCCCTCCTCGTCCCCTCCAGGAAGGCGATGCTCCGCGCTCCATCGGATTCCCTGTAGCTCGTGAGCTTCGCGGCTATCTCGCCGAGGGCTTCATCCCAGGAAATCTCCTCCCAGCCATGCGGCTCAGCGCCTCGGGGTCCCAGCCGCCTGAGCGGCTTTGTCAGCCTGGCGGGATTGTACAGGAGGTCGGCCGCCGCCAGGCCCTTGGGGCAGGCAAAGCCTCCCGTCACGGGCGAGGAGGGATCGCCCTCTATCTTGACGATGCGGCCTGTCGCCTTGTCCCGGAAGGCCAAGACTTCGCAGGCCGTATTGCAGGAAAAGCAGCATGTGGGGATTATCTCAAGCCCTTCGGCCTCGGCCGCGCGGCGCGTCGCCTCCATGAGGCGCCCGGGTCTTGCCACCGGGGCCACCGGAGAAGCCCGCTCCGAAGCCGCGAGCGGCCGCGCGGCCGCCAGGCCTCCCGTCACCAGGGCGGCGAACCGCCTTCGCTTTTCCTGCGCTTCATCCATGGCTTTTCCTATTCCTCCACGATGGCCACGGCACGCACCGGCGAGCCGGTCCCACCGCGGAACTTGAGCGGAAAGGCGATGAACCTGAATCGCTTGTAGGGCACGAGAAGGTGGAGGTTGATGAGGTTCTCGTAATGAGGATAATTGAGTTCGCCGCAGACGGTATGGATTTCCTTGTTGCCCTTGCCGAGGACACCCGGCGACCTGGGTTCCACGCCGAAGGCGGCGACGCCCTGCTCTCCCAGCCATCGGGCCACCTCGGGGGTGATTCCGGGGCCGTTGTCCCACTGGTCCGTGCCGAAGAAGCGGCGGTAATGGTCGGTATAGAAGAGCAGCGTGTCGCCCTTCCGCAGCTCCTTGCCCTCGCGTTCCAGTTCGGCCTTGATTTCCTCGATTTCGATGAACTCCAGAAGCTTCTTCCGGGAGAAATCCAGACAGATGCCTTCCGTGTAGAAGGTCTCAAGGGGCATCTTGTCGATGGACTTTCCGACGTGTATGCGCGCGAAGTGGTTGATGGCGTCGACATGGGTGCCCGTGTGCTCGCCCAGGATGATTTCATGCACAACGGGCGACACCGTAGTCGGGTTGGCTATGCCGTCGCGCTGCTCATGGGTGACGGCCGGCTTCATTCGCACCTCGGGGTGGCCGTTGAACACGGGCATGCCCGGATAGATTTCCTGGCTCAGATCGATAATTTTCATGCTTTCCTCACTTGATACCGCGTATCGCCGACACCATGGCGGCGAATTCCTCGTCGGCGACGAGACAGCGTCTCTCGTTGCCCTGCTTCTTCACCGTGGCGAGGAGGGCCGATAGCTGCCCGTCGTCCAGATCGCCCAGTCCCAGCTCCTTAAGCTTGTACACTATCGAAAGCTTGCCGCTCTTCTTGCCCAGCACAACCTTGCCCTTGCGCCCCGTCAGGCTGGGATGGGTGGCGAACATGACGAGAGGATCCTCGACGACGAGGTTCGCGCCGATTCCCGATTCGCGGGTATAATTCTCTTCGCCCACCACGGGCTTGTTCTGTGCTATGGGCACCCCGCTCAACTCCGACACCAGGGCCGAAAGGCGCGGTAGGGCGTTGTAATCGCATCCGGTCTTCGCTCCATAGAGAAGATCAAGGGCCAGGATCAGCTCCTCGAGGGCGGCATTGCCCGTCCTCTCCCCCAGACCGTTCACGCAGGAGTGGACTACCGAGGCTCCGGCCCCGACGGCGGCCATTTCGGTGGCCACAGCCATGCCGAAATCGTTGTGCGTATGGATTTCAACCGGCAGGTGGGTGTAGTCGATGTACTTGCGCGTGAGATAGGCGATGGCCTCGGGGGTCGCGCAGCCCATGGTATCGACAAGGCCTATGGAATCGGGCGCCGATTCCCTCATGATGAACTCGAGCATGGCGTCCAGATCCTCTTCCCTCGCCCTCGTGGCGTCATAGGGGAAGAACACCGCGTAGAGGCCTTTGGACTTGGCGTAGTTGATGACGGGGGCTGTCTTCCTGACCACGTCTTCCCAGGTCCACTTGAACTGGGTGACGAGTTTCGGATACCCGATCGGCACTTCGATCACGACGCCGTCCGCGCCGCAGGCCAGTGCCTGGTCCACATCCTCGTTCATGGCCCTGGCGAAGGAAAATATCTTGGCCTTGAGCCCCAGTGTGGCGATTTCCTG
>PGXP01000242.1 GCA_002839205.1 Spirochaetae bacterium HGW-Spirochaetae-9 | reverse complement strand
CGGCACTTTGCTACTTCAGCGGTGCAGGAAACTCGAAAGCAGTCGCACATGATTTGGGATCTATGCTCCCGCTCGATTCGATCCTTCCCATCGCAGATGTCATGAAGGACCCGTCGCTGCTTGAGGGAACCGATACCCTGGGATTGGTATTTCCTATTTATTTCTATGGTCCTCCCGCTCTTATGAAACGCTTTATCCTGGAGACCCTGCATGCCCTGGACCTCAAGATCGACTATCTGTTCGTCATTCTGACCCATGGCGGCATGCCCTTCTATGCTGCGAGCATCACCGACAGGCTCCTCGCGGAAGCAGGATATGCGGCTAGCTATGTCAGCCCGATAGCAATGGTCGATACCTACGTCCCGTTGTTCCGTATACCCGATTCGAAGAAACAAACGCTCAAGCATACCAAGATAGCCAAACGAATCGAAAAGATTGGAAAGGAACTGCTCGAACAACAACTGAAAGTCGCTACACGGCTTCCCCTCTCGCGGTTGATGCACACCATGTGGGACCGGTCGTTGGAACTCAGGGGAGAGAAGGACCGTCATTTTGTCATAACCGATGCGTGTACCGGTTGCGCCCTGTGTGCCCGTACCTGCCCAGTGAAGAATATTGCCATGGAAGGAGGGAAACCGACCTTCCTACATGCATGCGAACAATGTTTCGGGTGTTACCACCGCTGTCCGGAACATGCCATTGCCCTTGATCCCAAACCGCTGAGAGGGTATGGCTGGTACACCCCGCCGAAAAGTTTCAAAGCATAGGAGAGCTCTGCATGGATTCTTTCGATTTCGACACTCCTATTTCCAGAACGCAATCCCTCTCGGTGAAATGGAACCACGAGGCCATAGCCAGTATCTGCAACAATGCGGATGCCACGCCGCATTGGGTGGCCGACATGGATTTTCCCGCACCACCAGCAGTACTGGAAGCACTCCATGCCCAAGCCGAGCATGGAGTACTTGGATACCCGGCTTTCGGCACCATCGCCTCGACATTCGCCGCATGGTCTGAACAACGCCACAATTGGCATGTCGACCCTTCGATGGTAGTACCGGTCCCGGGCATGCTGGCCTCGATCGCCACGTTGGTCGAACTGTATTCCCAACCGGGAGACGGAATCGTCGTCCCCATGCCGGCCTACAAGCCGTTTGTCGATATCGTCAGGAGATTGGGTAGAACACTTGTCGGATGGCCGATGCAGTACGATCCGGATAGTGCCCGATTCATCTTGGCAACCGATTCGTTGGAGACCTTGCTGTCCCGTCCCAACACACCGATCCTGTTGTTCTGCTCACCCCATAACCCGACTGGACGGGTCTTTGGCGAACAGGAACTGCATACAATTTCCGAAATAGCCGCCCGTTGTGCAGCCATGGTGATCAGCGACGAGATCCATGCGGACCTTTGCTTTCCGACATCCCACCACATCCCGTTCGATACCGTGGCGAGGCAATACGGTATCGCGTGCGCCACCTGCATGGCACCATCGAAGACCTTCAATATCGCTGGAGAACATTTTTCCATAGTCGTCTGTTCGGACCAGAGCGTACGTTCCCGATTGCAGCATAGGCTTCGGGCATTGCATATCGCTCCCGACCTGCTTGCAACCGTCACCGCCCTTGCCGCGTATGGCCACGGATACGAATGGCTGGTACACCTCAACAGGTATCTGGTTTCCCAAGCCCGAATCATCGGGGAACGCTTGGAACACAGTGGTACCGGACTACGGTTTGTTGCCCCCGAGGCCTCGTTCATCGGACTGATCGACTGTACTGCAATTCTGGCAAAGGTCGAAGCCGATGCCGCCCGGAATCCACAACTGTACCGGTCTGCGACAAGTCCCGAAGGTGGAATCCTATCCCGGTTCTTCGGTCAGCGTGCCGGCATTGCCATGAATGATGGCAGTTGGTTCGGTGCACATTACGGTAATTTTGTCCGGTTCAATTATGGCACCACCAAGGCAGCGGTTGAACAAGCGATCGAGGCAATACTCGCCGCAGTGAACCGTTTGCCCTGAGGACTACTATCCGGTGATCCAGACCTCCGATCCAATCTGGCGCAGATAGCACAGGGCACTGCGGACCGGCAATCCGTACAGGTGCGCTGCAGCTTTACGGTACATGGCCAGCTGCTCACCATGCAGGTGCGGCATACGAAGTGTATCGGTCTTGAAATCGATGACACACACCGCATCGGCATACCTGACCAGCAAGTCGATCGACCCATTCACCACAGCCCGCTCGTTTGTTCCGACCTGCATGCGAAACGAGAATCCCACCTCACTCTCCATCGCAACCGGGTTCGCATCGACTAGATCTGCAAAGAATGTCGAGGAAAGAAATCCATGTGCAAGCGAAACGACAGACTCGGCAACCAGACGCAATTCATTCGCATGCAATACACCTTGGGGAAAATCGACAGGCAAACATGCAAACGCATCGTCAGTCGAGGGCAGCACCACCCGGTTGCCCAGTACATAGACTTGGAGGGAATGTTGCAACAGGGCATGGCACCAGGT
>PGXP01000241.1 GCA_002839205.1 Spirochaetae bacterium HGW-Spirochaetae-9 | reverse complement strand
GCCCAGGTCGACGAAAAGAACTTTGCCCATGCTGCCTTTCAAGGAGGCCTCCTGTAGCGCTCAACGCGCCAAAAAATCTTCTCTCGGCGGCGAGAAAACGTCCAGCAACCGGCCCCTGGCAAGGCATTTCGTGCCATGACGGGCTCCACCCGCAACAAGGATGGAGTCGCCGGGCTTCAAGCTGTAATGCGTCTCGCCGACATAATAATCAAAGCTTCCGTCGAGACAATAGGAAATCTGCTCATGAGGGTGCGAATGCGCCGCCCCCTCGGCTCCCGTCTCGAAATATACCTCCACTATCATCGACTTTTCGCCGTATGCCATCACCTTGCGCGAAACCAGGCCCGGTTCGATGATATCCAGTTTCCTCGATGCCCCCGAAAATAAAATTGCGTCCATGCCAGCCCTCCATCAGCAACTTGCCTTGACTATACCATAAAAATCTGCCACCATGCTTTCAATCTTCAGGAAAGGAGCCAAAGCAGTGTTTGTAAACGTAAAATCATCGTACAGAAACGAACGCGAAGCTGCTTAGGGCTCGAGCGCGGAAAGCACACCCCCTTTCGACCCGGCCCAGGCAACCCCGCACATAACAGCAGTCGCGCGCAAGCGCAGTCATCATGCCGGACGGAAAAATCCGCCCGCAGTGGAACCGCACAATAGCGGAAGCGGTACAATTTATGGGCACCGAAGCAGATAAAAAGAACCTTTACACACTCATTCCTGCGCTGCGGCGCAGGACGGCAGGCCTATTCAACGTCTATAAAGGCCTTCCCAAACCCCTCTACACCCTCTTCCTCGCCACCGTCGTCAATTCGGTGGGCATTTTCGTCTTTCCCTTCCTCACCCTCTATCTCACCGGCAGGTTGGGGATGACCCAGGGCAACGCCGGCTCCTTCATGTTCCTCATCTCCATGGTCTACATACCGGGCAACTTCATCGGCGGCAAACTGGCCGATAGATTGGGGCGAAAAAAGCTCATGGTCGTCACCCAGATCATCTCGGCAGCTCTCTACATCCCCTGCGGCTTTGCCCTCTTCTCGGACTACGTCCCCTGGCTCATCCTCGCGAGCGTCTTCTTCGACGGTCTCACCGACCCCGCGCGATCGGCCATGATGATGGACCTCACGACCCCGGAAAACAGGCGCACGGCCTTCTCCCTCACCTACCTTGGGCACAACCTCGGCTTCGCCGTGGGATCGCTCATCGCGGGTTTCCTCTTCGAACACGCCTCGTCATGGCTGTTCTGGGGCAACGCCCTGGCTGTCTTCGCCGCCACCTGGATCGTGGGCATGAAAGTGCCCGAGACAAAGCCTACTCAGCAGCAGATAGACGCCACGATAGGCACGGGCAGCACCGAGGAAGCCCATACGGGAACCCTCGCCCAGGCCCTCCTGTCGCGCCCCTTCCTCATCATCTTCACCCTGCTCACTACCTGGTACGGCTTTGTCTACGCCCAGCACCGTTTTGCCCTGCCACTGCAGGCAAAGGCCGTGTTCGGCGCCACGGGCGCAGCCATCTTCGGCTCATGCATGACACTCAACGCGGCCCTCGTCATCTTTCTCTCCACGCCCGTGATGGCGCTGACGAAGCGATGGAAGCCCATCAATTCGGTGGCCTTGTCGGGTGTCTTCTTCGCCCTGGGATTTGGCATGATAGGCCTGGCCGGAAACATCTGGCTTCTCTATCTGTCCACATTCATCTGGACGCTGGGAGAGATCGTCAACGCGACGAACGAAGGGGCATATGTCGCCAACCATACGCCCATTTCGCACAGAGGCCGCTTCCAGGCTGTCCTGCCTTTCCTGGGGAGCATAGGCTGGACGATCAGCCCTCCTGTCATCGGCAAGCTCATCGACGCGAAAAGCCTCGACGCAGTCTGGCCACTCATAGGCGCCGTCGCCGGCGTATCGGCTGGCCTCCTCTGGCTCCTGGGCAAAGTTGAAGACAAAACACTGGCCAGGCAGAGCACGCCTATGGATATTCGGAAAAAATAGGATTATAGTTATCCGGACGGCGAGGCTGGTACCCGCGCCGTCGTCCGGATTTAGTAGCTGAATATGGATTGTTTCGTTTTTTGGCGGGTGCTGGGATATAAAAAGAGAGCGCTCGGTGGGCGATATTGGGATTGAACCAATGACTTCTACCGTGTGAAGGTAGCACTCTCCCGCTGAGTTAATCGCCCACCCAACGCTCTCCGACAGGGACCAATCCTACCAAAGCCCTCAAAGGGTGTCAATATGCGGCGAGTGGAGAAACAATGAGACAGGAGAATGTCGGCATGCCGGTAGGGCTCCTTGAAACGGGCAGAAGCCGAAAGAAGGCTACCCGCCAGGAAGTCACGATAGAATTCACGCGCAAATCCATTCATCTGCTGATAGCCTTCGTACCCTTCCTCTATTCCCTCTCGAGGCCGATGACAATTGCCCTTCTCGTGGCGGGCACGATCCTCTATATCGTCTTCGAGACCCTCAGGATGCGCGGAATTTACATCCCCCTCATTTCCAGCCTCACCGCCCAGGCGGC
>PGXP01000240.1 GCA_002839205.1 Spirochaetae bacterium HGW-Spirochaetae-9 | reverse complement strand
TGGCCGAAGGATGCCTTTCATCCTCACCCTCCTCCCTCTGACAGCGATATTCTTCGGCGCGATGCCCTATGCCGCGGGAATCTCTCTGGGTGCCCTCATAGGCCTCATTTTCTGCCTCAACCTTGTCAAACAGGCGGCGCGCGGCCCCGTGGTCGCCCTCATGCCTGACATCATCCCCGCCGAATTCCGATCCGAAGCCAACGGGGTCATCAACACGATGGGGGGCATAGCCACGATCGTCGGCACTATCGGCCTCGCCAGGCTCATGGATATCGACATCGTGCTGCCGCTGCTGGGGAGGACAAAGGACAGGCTCCCCTTCCCCCTCGCCGGCCTCCTTGTCGTCCTGGCCGTTCTCCTCCTTTTCTTCTTCGTAAAGGAGAAGGGCAAGGCGGGAACTTCCGAAAAAGAAAAAAAGGAGCCTCTCCTCGCAAGCATCAAGGCTATAGCCGGGCAATCCGACAAAAGCGCATTCTACATTCTCATCTCCCTGTTCCTCTGGTTCCTTGGCTACCAGGGCGTCCTTCCCTTTATCGGCAAGTATTCCCTCGATGTCCTCAAGACATCCTCGGGCACGGCTGCCCTCGCCGCCGGCATGGTCGGCATAGCCTATGCGATCTTCGCCATCCCCTCCGGCTACATTGCCCATAAAAGGGGACGGAAGAAGACGATACGTTCAAGCCTCGTCGCCATAGCAGGCCTCACCGTCATTCTCTTCTTCCATGGGCCGCTCACCGCCGGCCTTTCCGGAAGCCTCCGCCTCTACAGCTTCTGGCTCATCATGTTCGTGTTCGGGATGTTCTGGGTCTCCATCGTGACCAATTCCTTCCCCATGCTCTGGCAGATGGCCAGCTGGGGCACGATGGGCATCTATACGGGACTCTACTACACAGCCAGCCAGGGAGCAGCCATCCTTGCGCCCGTCATCACCGGAGCCATCATCGACTTCGCAGGCTACAGGGGCATATTCCTCTTCTGCTCAGCCTGCATGCTGGCCGCCTTCTTTGTGATGGGCAAGGTGAGCTCGGGCGAGGCTGAGACAAAAACAACCTAAGGGTGTAATCTAGGTGTAATTTCGTGCCGATAATAGATTTGAATGGGAGGATAGAATATGAAATCGCAGGATAGACCCAAGTCAGCTGAAAAAAAGAAACCGCTGAAAACGCTCAAGGAAAAGCGGGCCGAGAAAAAGTCAAAAAAGGACACCAAGTCGGAAGAATAAGTCAGTTCTGAAGAGTAAAAGGAGCCGCTAACAGTGGCTCCTTTATTTTTTAGGGGAACCTTATCAAGGACAGAGTGCTTGTGGTATGGTATTTTAATTAGTACATATATGTAGTTATTGTTAATTATATATACATATTTGTCGTAATTATTTCAACTTCCGATGCAATAATATTTCATATTTTCAATCTATTTTATAATACTTACTCATATTTCTTTGAAAAACGCTATTTCATACAAATATGTAAATATATAAGCATTTTTTCTTTATTTTTATATTTGGCACTCTTCCTGCATATACCAAGTAACACGAATGAGGAGGAAGCATCATGCACAAGAAGAGCGTCATGTTCATCGTACTCGGGGTCTGTGTCCTTGCCCGAGTCGCCGCGGAGGAGACTGTCGAGAGCCTGGCCTCGGCCATCGATATGCTGTGGCTCATCATCACTGGTTCCCTGGTCTTCTTCATGCAGGCAGGGTTCGCCTTTGTCGAGACGGGCCTGACGCGCGCCAAGAACGTCACCAACATCCTCATGAAAAACCTGATGGATTTCTGCTTCGGCTCCATCGTATTCTGGATGATCGGCTGGGGATTCATGTACGGCGTTGACAAACTGGGCGGATTCGTGGGCTTTTCCGAATTTTTCAAAGGACCCATGGGAGATCCTACCTTCTATCGGAACTGGTTTTTTCAGGTGGTCTTCGCGGCCACTTCGGCCACGATCGTCTCCGGCGCCATGGCTGAAAGGACGAAGTTCAAGTCCTACCTCATTTACACCTGCTTCATCACCGCCTTCATCTATCCTGTCTCCGGCCACTGGATATGGGGCGGCGGATGGCTTGCCCGGCTTGGCTTTCACGATTTTGCCGGCTCAACGGTTGTTCATTCCATCGGAGGGTGGGCTGCCTTGACAGGAGCGGCCATCCTGGGCCCCAGGACAGGGAAATACGTAAGGTCCAATGGAAAGGTCAGTGTCAAGGCTTTCCCCGGCCACAATATTGGCTGGGCCTTCCTCGGTGTCTTCATTCTCTGGTTCGGATGGTATGGCTTCAACCCCGGGTCAACCCTTTCGGGCATGAGCGCCGATATCGGAAGAATCGCCGTCACGACAACCTTGGGAGGATCGGCAGGAGCCGTGACGGCTCTCATCTTCTCCTGGATATGGTTCAAGAAGCCCGACGCATCGATGACACTGAACGGCTGCCTCGCCGGCCTTGTCGCGATAACCGCGCCCTGCGCCGTCGTCTCCCCCGGCGATGCCATCATTATCGGCCTGATTGCAGGCGTACTCGTCGTTCTGGCAGTTGAATTCATCGACA
>PGXP01000239.1 GCA_002839205.1 Spirochaetae bacterium HGW-Spirochaetae-9 | reverse complement strand
GCGACGTCCTTCTTCAAGGCTTCGATATCTTGTTCGTGGCGTTTGATGTCGGTAGTGTAGGCAAAAAGCAAATCCATAGCCCCGCTGGGGTCGAGGCGGGACAATTCCTCAAGGCTTATCATCGTGCGCTCCTCATTTTCTGGAACTCCCGGAAGTATATCATGAAAGCCGCTTCCGCGCCTCGATTCAGCAATCTGTTGAATCTGCACTCTATGCGTTTTTTTTATTATATTGGAAGCACTATGTTAAAGAAACTCAAACCATGGGGTCTCATTTCTTTGATTATCCTCGGATTTGGAGCCTTCATACTGGCTTCAACCGCAACAGCAGAACAGACAGGAGAGATGCCAATGATCCTCACCGAAGAGCAAGCCGCCACCGTATGCTATATCGAACCCACCGAAGAGCTGAGGCAGAAGTTGAGCGCAGAGGAATATGCCGTCCTCGTCCAGGCAGCCACCGAACCGCCCTTCCAAAACGCATTTTGGGACAACCACAGGCCGGGAATCTATGTCGACAAGATCGATGGAAGTCCTCTTTTCGCCTCATCGACAAAATTCGAATCGGGCACGGGCTGGCCGAGCTTCTGGGCACCCATCGACATGAAAAACATCATCCTCGTCGAGGACAGGTCCTTCGGAATGGTCCGCATCGAGGTGAGGGCGAAAAAGTCGGGCGGTCATCTCGGCCATCTTTTCGATGACGGACCCAAGCCCAGCGGACTGCGCTATTGCATCAACTCGGCATCCCTCGACTTTATCCCCTTCCAGGATATGGCCAAGCGGGGATACAAGGAATACCTGAGTCTTTTTTAGGGAGCGATGCGCGAAGGATCGAAATAGTCGGGTTTGGGGCTCCAGACGCGGCAGCGGTTGCGCCCTGCGTCCTTGGCCTCGTAGAGGGCGAGGTCGGCCCGTCTGATAAATTCATGCATCAGGTCCTGGGCGCCGGGCACCCCTGAGAATACGCCGATGCTCACGGTCGGGCATGTGTTCCTGCCATCCACCTCCAGGAGGGGGATTCTCTCGCGCAGGCGTTCGGCGACGGTGAAGGCCTTGCGCGTCGAAGTATCGGGCAAAAGGATGACGAACTCCTCGCCGCCGTAACGGACGAGGTAATCCTTGTTCCTCAATATCTGGAGAATTCCTTCCGCGATGGTTTTAAGCACCTGGTCGCCATAGGAGTGGCCGTAGGTGTCGTTCACGATCTTGAAATGATCGATATCGATCATGAGGATGCCGAGTGGCTGGTCTTCCTTGGCTGCTTTGCCGAAAATCTCCTGGCCTTTGGTTTCAAGGCCATAACGGTTCGCGATGCCGGTCAAATTGTCGGTGCGCGCCTCTTCCTTGACGATGGTATGCTGCCTCGCGTGTTCGATGGCCATGGCGATATGCTCAGCCACGTTGGACGCGATTCGCACATGCCGGTCGGTATAGAACCCCAACTCGGCGCTGTCGAGGGCGAAAAGGCCGATTGCCCGGCCTTCGTAGACGAGGGGAATGCCCAGCCAGGATTTGACGATCACATCGCCTTCCACCTGGACAAAACCCTCGAAATCGTGCTCGACATCGTTGCAGATTATAGGCCGGCGCGAGGCGATAGCCCTGCCCGAAGGATTGTCTCTGCCCACGACAAGGAATTTGAGTTCCTTTGTGGCAGCGGCGGTGTAGCCGTAGTTGCCGATCACTGTCAGGTAATTGCCTTCGAGGGCTTGGACGGTAGCGCTGTCGAAGGGAATAACGCGGTGAAGATGCTCGATGATCCTGCGGATAGTGTCGTTGAAATCGAGGCTTTTATTGATCGAGGTCAGGAGATCTTTGAGCGATTCGATTTCAACAAGGCGTTCGCGTATTTCCTCCTGAGCCGATATCAGGTCGGTGATGTCGCGGTCGTGCAAGGCCAGGAGCCTGATCCCACCCTTCTCGTCCCTGTCGATCACATTCATCGAAAGTGAAAGCCACACGGTCTTGTCTTTTTTGGCATTATAGCGAATTTCCACCGCTCCCGAATCAGAAGCGCCGGTTTGCAGCCGCCCTAAAAGGGCATTGAGGTTCACCATGTCGGCAGGAAACACTTTGGTGGGAGCAACGCCGCTGAAGAAGTCGTCGCTGACCACGCCGAGTTTGCTCAGGTCTTCGCTGAGGATCGAGCGCTTGCCTGAAAAATCGACGAGGGAGAATCCATTCTTTATGATGATATCGTCCACTTTCGGATTGGAGAGGATCATCTCGACAAGTGGCGATGGCGCTTTGTGCATGGTTCGGAGTATAAGATAGTCATGGGCAGTAAACAAGCGCGGATAGTATTCCCTGCCGAGAAACATCGATGAATCGAGCCGGAAGGAGTGTTGCCGAATTCTATCCGGCATTGCGGTTGCTCGCGGGAGGCGCTGGATCTTCAGGGAGTGGATTGGCCTCCGAAATCAGGCGCTTCGGCGAAGCGCTTCGGAACCTGCAGCGAGGTCTCACGGGCGATCGAGTGCTGGCGGGAGCATCCTACTTTTCCTCCGCCGACTATCTCGGCGCCTATCTTCTGTATTATTGGCC
>PGXP01000238.1:2627-3526 GCA_002839205.1 Spirochaetae bacterium HGW-Spirochaetae-9 | reverse complement strand
GTATAACCCTTTTCCCTCACTTTCCTGTCGATGCGCTTGATCTCCTGGGCGTGAAGCAGGAGTTTTTTGGGCCTGTCGGGATCGTGGCTGAAAATTGATGAGAAGACGTATTCGGAGATATGGAAATTCTTGAGCCAAACCTCGGCCTTTTTTACCTCGGCGTAGGCATCGGGGAAGGAAAGTCGGCCGTCCTTGATGGATTTTACTTCCGTGCCCTTGAGTTCGACGCCGCATTCGAAGCTTTCGTCGACCGAATAGTCGAATCGGGCGCGCTTGTTGAGGGCAACGACTTTGACGTTTTCCGGTATGCTCATCGTTCGACTATCGCCGGGCGGAATCCAAGGAAGGCCGAGGCATGGGCTTGAGGCACTCCTCCCCTGGAATAGAGGCTGATCGTGTCAGGCCTATTCGCCCATGATCCGCCGCGTACCGACTTTTCGTCGCCTGAGGAAAGGGTGTCGGCGAAGGCCGGGTAAGGGCGGTAGGCATCGGAAGTCCACTCCCACACGTTTCCGAACATGTCGGCCAAGCCCACCTTGGAGAGGCCGAGTGAGCCAACGGGCGCAGGGCCTGTCCTTGTTCTATCGGACCATAATGCATCCCTTTCGCCGGGCGTCGCGGGATCGCTCAATCCGGCGCGCGCTGCCGCTTCCCACATCGCTTCGCTGGGGAGAACTGCCTTCCATGTCGAACCCGAGGAGGATGAGAGCCATTCGCAATAGGCTGATGCCGCGGCCCAGGACAGGCCCGTGACGGGGTTTTCGGCTGAAGCCGCGCCGACTGAAGACTGGCTCCATTCGGCGAGGTAGGATTCATCGGCGAGGCCAGAATCGGTCAGAGCAGCCCTGTTTTCGGGTTTCCAGTTTGGATTGGCAGCCATAAAAGCCGACCATTGGCGG
>PGXP01000238.1:0-2567 GCA_002839205.1 Spirochaetae bacterium HGW-Spirochaetae-9 | reverse complement strand
CCAAAACGGGGTATTCCCGCCGTATAGCCGGCGAAGGAGCCGGATGGAGCTTCGCCGCCCATGGCGAGGGATCCAGCCCCGAAGAGCAGATACTCATGCGTTCCGAGCCGGATCGAGCCTTGGGGTTTGGGAGCCTTGGCGCTTTCATCGGCAGAGAAATCACTCGCGTCCCTCCCCGCTGCCGCGGCCGCGGCCGACAGGGCGGCGATTGCCTTCGTGGAGGAAGCGTTTTTTTTCGGGAGAATATCCTGAAGCCAGACGGCTCCAGCCTTTCCGGAGGCGAGGGCTGAAAGTACGGTCCGTGCGGCCGAGACAATCGAAAGTGGGCCGGGAATGCCTGCACCCGCCATGAGGAGAGAAGCTCTCAGCCCGTCCCTTGCTGATTCGGCTGAGGCCGTCGCCGAGAGTATGTCGGCGGTAAAGCCGCCGGCATCCGGGCTGGCAGTGCTCCCCAAAACCTGCGGACCAAGGGCTGCGGCAGCATCGGAGAGAACTGAAGGTATCTGGTAGAGGGCACTGGGTTTGCCCGCGAGGGACCAGGAAGCGTAGTCCATGAAGGCGGAGCGAAGATACTCCTCGGCATCGGCGGCAATGAGGTTGTAGGTTACCTTCTCGCGCCGGGGGAAGAAGAGGCTTCCAAGAAGCCGGCCGCCCACCCTGACGGTCCTATTTTCCGGGATAAAGCCTCCATGTCCTATACGGATCGAATGCTCGCCTGACGGCAGATAGATGGACTGTCCTGTGCTTCCCTTGTAGGCTTCGTCGACATAGACGGCGGATTTTGCAGGTGAACCTTCAAAGACGAGATAACTGCCGTTTTTTCGTATGCCGGGAAGCACCATCGTGAGGAAGAGTAAGGCTATGGCTGCCAGGCCATAGGCGGCCGGCAGGTAGGCACGGGGCTGAATTCCCGCAACAGGACCCAGATGGACGCTGGCCTGGTCTATGTCGGACTGGGTTATCTTCTTCTCTTCCTTCATTGCCGAAAGGGTATAGGATGCGTCCGGACCTTGTCAACGCTATGTGAACATGGTACTGTGTTCCACAATGACCAAGCAGGCAGGCAGGGGCTCCGATTTCGTCGACAGACTCCAGACTTTCACCGAATCACTTCTCACACGCAGGCTGAAAAAGCGGCTCAGGGAGAAGATGAAGCAGCAGAAGCGGAATGTCATCGTGGACTGGTTATTGGCCATACTCTGGGCAGCCTGCGTCGTTCTTGTCATCAATCAGTATATTTTTCAGAACTACCAGATTCCTTCCGAATCCATGGTGAAAACCCTCAAGATCGGCGACATGATCTTCGTCGACAAGCTTTCCTATGGTCCTGAGCTCTTGCCCGGCGTGGCCAAGATGCCCGGTGTCGCAAAGCCGCAGCGCGGGCAGATCATTGTCTTTGAAAATCCTACCTATCTCTCCAAAGGACCTGTCTTTACCATCGTGCAGCAGATGGTCTACATGCTCAGCCTCACCCTTGTCGATATCGACAGGGATGAAAATGGCGAACAGAGGGTCCACTACCTCATCAAGAGGGCTGTCGGCTTCTCGGGCGACAGGATAAGCGTGCAGCGAGGCGAGGTGCTGATCAAGCCCGAAGGGGCATCCGGCTGGTACAGCGAAGCGAAGCTGATGCAGGATGCGGGCCTGCCCTTCAAGGCGGAGAGGGCTGTGGCGAAAGACGATTATAGGGCTATCGAGGCTGTCGGACTCGCCTCGGCCTACCAGGAAGCGGGGCTTGTCCCGCCGGTTTCGGCAGGGTCGACCAGCCTGCAGTCGGCCTACAAGGATGGTTTCGGCTACGACATGAAACGCGTTTCCGTCCTGAAAGACATCAATCCTGCCGATGCTCGCATCGCCGCTTCCTCGAGGCGCTACAGCCTGGGGTGGTACATTCCGGAAGGGCGAATCTTCCCGATGGGCGACAACCGCGACAACTCGCGCGATGCTCGATATTTTGGTCCGGTCAACGTAAACAGGGTGCTCGGCCGGGCTCTGTTCATCTACTGGCCCTTGGGTCGAGCGGGCCGTATCCGCTGATCCCTGGTTTCCTCGGGGGTGATATGTCACTTTTTTCCAGACATCGTTCATATACAGAAAAAGTGATGGCGGCGAGAAAAAGGATGAGGGCGCTGGGCAAGGTACTGCTTGTCCTCCTCGTCGTAAGCCTTGTACGTGCCCTCCTTTTCCAGACCTTCAGTGTCGAAACGACCTCGATGCAACCAACCCTTGTTGCCGGCGACAGAATAGTATCATTCCCCCTTCCCGTCGGCGCTGTAACCATATTTGGAAAGCTCCCCGGGATTACAGCGATTGAACGGGGCGAACTGCTGATAGTGCGCCCCGATCCTTTTCCCACGGAGAGCCCCTGGTTTCTTGCCTGGGACAGCCTGGCAAGATTTTTTACCCTTCAATATTACTCACCCATGGAGTTCCGATATGGTGATGACGCCGTCACCTCCGCTGTCTATAGGGTTATAGGATTGCCCGGCGACACGGTACGTCGAAAAGCCGCACTCTACGAGATACGTCCGGCCGGTGCAAGCGCTTTTTCAAGTGAATTCGCCCTC
>PGXP01000237.1 GCA_002839205.1 Spirochaetae bacterium HGW-Spirochaetae-9 | reverse complement strand
CGAGGGTGACATGGACGGAGATGGCGTTCTGCTTGCCGAATTCGTGGATGAGCTGGCGGGCAGCCTCCAGGAATGGCACTGATTCCATATCGCCGACCGTGCCCCCGACCTCGACGATGGTCATATCGACATCGGGGCTTTCGGCCACGACGAGGATGCGGCGCTTTATTTCGTCGGTTATGTGGGGAATAACCTGAACGGTGCGGCCGAGAAAATCGCCCGCGCGTTCCTTTTCGATGACGGTCTTGTAGACCTGGCCTGTGGTGATGGAGTTGATGCGCGAGAGGGGGGCTGAGGTGAACCGTCCGTAGTTGCCGAGGTCCAGGTCGGTTTCGGCGCCGTCGTCCGTGACGTACACTTCGCCGTGCTGGTAGGGGCTCATCGTCCCTGCGTCCACGTTCAGGTAGGGGTCTATCTTTACCATCCGGACGGTAAAGCCGCGAGATTCCATGAGAGCGCCGATCGACGAGGCCGCGATGCCTTTGCCCAATGAAGAGCATACCCCGCCAGTGACAAATACTAGCTTCTTCATGGGATTTCAGTATCAGGAAAATGGCGGGCTCTTGTCAACTCGCCTGGATGGCTGGATTGGAAAATATTTCGCTGAACGAGTACAATAGGGGTATGAACGACACAAGGTCCCTCCTCGCGCGAGGGCTCGCCGCCCTCCAGCTGGAATTGGGGGACGAAGCAACGGACCGGCTGCTGCGCTATATAGGCCAGATCGAGACATGGAATCCTTCCTATGGCCTCGTCAACGCCTCGGGAGACGAACTCCTCATCAAGCATATCCTCGACAGCCTCGCACCCTGGCGCCTCCTGCAGAAAACCCTGGAGGAATGCGACCGCGCTCCGGCCTTGACTGCCGAAGGCCGAAAAGCGACCTTGAGCGATATAGGCACGGGCGCCGGGCTTCCCGGCATTCCGCTTTCGATTCTTTTCGGCGAAAGGAAGCTGCGCCTCATCGAAAGGATGGGCAAGCGGATTTCCTTCCTGGAGAGCCAGAAGGCTATGTTGCGGCTCGACAATGTGGAGATCGTGGAGAGCGAACTGGAGAAGGCTCCCGGCCCCCTCGATGTCGTCGTCTTCAGGGCCTTCAGGCCTTTCTCGGAGCTGAAGCTTTTCAAGACGCTCTGGAAAAACCTGACGCCGGGCGGCGCCCTCTTCGCCTACAAAGGCAAGCTGCTCAACGCAAAGATGGAAATCGGCGAGCTCGCCACCGATCCCCTCCTCGCAGGACCTTTTTCCAAGGCTGAAATACATCCCCTGTGGATTCCCTTCCTGGACGAGGAGCGCTGCGTCGTTATCGTGAGGAAATAAAGCCCGTCATCGCGATGCTGGCATTCTGGAAGGACTCGTGGAAAACCGCGGCCTTTTCATCCCCGGCCATGGCGCCGAGGGTGGCGAGGAAGGGCAAATAATGCTCGGGCGTCGGCACAGCCTCGCGGGATTCTTCCGTAGGCAGGGCGAAGGCGGCGAGTTTCTCCCTGTCGCCTGAGGCCACGGTGGCCTTCGCAAGCTCATTGAACTTCAGAGCCCAGGGATAAGGCTTCGCGTCAGCGGCGTATTCGATTTTATACAGATTATGGACAATGTTCCCGCTACCCATTAGGAGGACGCCCTCCTCGCGAAGGGCCGCCAGGCTCGCCCCCAGGCCGAAGAGACTGCCCGGATGGGCCTTGTAGTCGAGGCTCAGCTCGATCGCGGGAATATCGGCCTCGGGATACATATGGACGAGGACAGCCCAGGCCGCGTGGTCGATGCCCCTCGTCGGGTCTTCCCTGCAGGGGAAGCCCGCGGCCGAAAGAAGGCCGACAGCCCTGGAAGCCAGGGCAGGATCGCCGGGCGGGGCGTACTCCACCTTGTACAGTTCGTCGGGAAATCCATAGAAGTCGTAGATCTGCTTGGGATTGGGAGAGGCTGTCACCCTGAGGCCCGGCGTCACCCAATGGGCCGAAACGACGAGGATAGCCTTAGGTCGGGGCAGCGAAGCCGCCAGCTCCTTCAGGGCATCGGTATAGGAATTTTTCGCAGCGATATTCATAGGCGAACCATGGCCTATGAACAGAACAGGCATCAGGCTCATTTCAGACTCCTCTATTTTTCAAACGCATAGGTGAGGCCATCGGAGTCGGCGGCGAGAGTCTCCATCCTCCAGGCTCCTTCGGGACGCGCAGCCAGGATCGGACCCAGGAGGCGCTCAAAATTGCCGGCATGCGGCTGACCAGCCTCAGCGCCAGCCGTGGCGCTGAGGGCAATGAGGGTGGGTCCGGCTCCGGAGAGCCAGACTGCGGTGGCTCCCGCCTCATGGCAGGCTGCCATCACTTCGTCGTATCCGGCGATGAGTGCCTTCCTGTAGGGCTGGTGAATCCTGTCGTCGCAGGCGGCGCCGAGGAGGGTCGGGTCCTTATGTTCGAAGGCGAGGGCAACGAGGGCCGCCCTGCCCAGGTTGAACACCGCGTCTGCCCGGGGCAGGAGGGCGGGCAGGGCGGCCCGTGCTTTGGCAGTCTGAAGTTCGAAGGGCGGTACGAGGGCATGAAATCGCCATCCAGGATCGACGCCGCAGCGTGAGCTGAGGATGGGCGCCGTGCCCGCACCCGC
>PGXP01000236.1 GCA_002839205.1 Spirochaetae bacterium HGW-Spirochaetae-9 | reverse complement strand
TATCCCAAACAATTGTATGAAAAACGGTACCACTGTGCCAACGTTTTTGTCAATGGAAAGAAAGATGTTGCAATTTGTTGCATTGCTGGTATACTGTGCATACCGGTACCCGAAAGAAATACTGGAATCAACGGAGAATACCATGGAAACAAGTAAACTGATAGTAATTGCGATCGGAGGAAACTCGCTCATCGAAGACAACAAGCATGTGACCGTATCGGCACAATACGAAGCCGCCCGGAAAACAGCGAATCACATCGTGAAATTGGTCGAAGCAGGGCATCGGGTAGTCATTGCCCATGGGAATGGACCCCAAGTCGGGTTTATCCTACTGCGTGCGGAGTATGCGAAATCGATCCTGCATGCCGTGCCCCTCGATTCTTGTGTTGCGGACACACAAGGTGCTATCGGCTACCAATTGCAAATGGCTTTGCACAACGAGTTTGTCAAAGTCGGATTGATGCCTCAGGTGGCGACGGTGGTTACCCAGGTCGTGGTCGATCCCGACGACAATTCCTTCAAGAAGCCGACCAAGCCGATCGGGTCGTTCATGAGCAAGGAAGATGCGGACAACCATAGGATCAACGATGGCTGGGACGTTGTGGAGGATGCCGGCCGTGGGTATCGGCGTGTCGTGGCATCACCCAAGCCTGTTTCGATTGTCGAGTTGGAAACGGTGAAGACCCTGGTGGACAACAATGTCATTGTCATTGCCGCCGGCGGTGGTGGAATTCCCGTGGTTCGCAACGCCGACGGCTCGTTCGAGGGAAGGGAAGCTGTCATCGACAAGGATTTGGCCGCGGCACTCATGGCCAAGGAACTGAAGGCCGACATGTTCGTCATATCCACCGCGGTTGAAAAGGTTTGCCTGAATTATGGGAAGCCCGACCAGCGGGAACTCGATACGATCGATCTCGCGGAATGCCAGCAATATGTGGATGAAGGGCATTTCGCTCCAGGAAGCATGTTGCCGAAGATACAGGCAATGATGGATTTTGTGAAGACCACCGGAAATGTCGGGCTTATCACCAATCCCGAGAATATCTACGGTGCCTTATATGAGGGGAAGGGGACGAAAATCGTTCTCTGACCTGAACTATCTCCTCCCAAACTTTTCAGGACCTCCGTTGGGGGTCCTGAATTTTATGGTGTTCCGCTTGGATTCACCAGTCGGAATCGTCCAATTCCTTTTGCTTCCGCTCGAACAAGCGCTCGAAGGGGATGGAACTGTTGCATAGGTATATGGGCAGAAGTGTCAGCAGAATCTGCCAGTTTTGTTGGACAAGCAGATCAAGGAAGATGACTTTCATGACGATGGTTGTTCCGATCAGGATTGCCATGATGGTGTTCGCCTTGCGGAATCGTTTCCGGGCCGCTTCGTTTCCAAAGGCACCCCGGAGCGACTGCACCGCCATGACTAGTGCCCAAGGGGATGCGAATACGATGTTTTCGTTGAAATAGGTCACATCATGGCTGCTGGCAACCATCATGAACAACAAGAGGCTGGCTAGTATTCCCACCGCTGTCGCCCAGACAAACCCAAGGAGCCCCTCGACCAGATGACCGAATCGTCGGATGCCCTTGAATTGGCTGGAGGCAATGGCCCTGCCGAACAGCAGAGACACGAGGCCGACCAACAGTCCGAACCACAAGCCTGGTAGTGTCATGGACTTGGAGGATTCGAGCACCGGAGCCCTCGCTCCGATTGTTGCAAAGTTGAGAGTTTTCCTGTCTGTGGCAATAGGGACTACTTTCCCCGATCCGTCGACATACGAGAAATCAAGCAACGCCTGTTCCAGCACGGCTGGCAAGAACATTGCTTCCCACAAGGTGATCGGTTTGTCAATGGAACCGCTTTGTAGAAAATTCAGTATCCAATCGATGAAAGGCGATGCATAGGTGTGGCGCATGACCAATTGCCGCAGGGTCTCATCCAGGGGAATCGCACGGGCCCATGCCTGGAACTGCCCATCGACTGCCTTGTCGAGCATATCCCGTATCCTGGTGGAGCAGTTTTCCCGGTAGTGGTGGTAGAGGTATGTCGAATTCTCGGGCTGGATATTGTAATTCAGAAACCTGACCAATTCCAATTTCGCCGCGTCGGGCAAGTGTATCGTGATATTCGAGATGTCCCGGTTCTCCTTCTGCGCCAAATCATACCGTGCCTCGGCCGAAGTAGCCCAAACCTCGTAGTTGAGGCGGCCCATGGCGAAGGTCTGGTAGAAGTCGTCGTCGAAGCTGAAGATCCCGTAGTCGTACATGACACTCCGGTTGTCCCGTTTATCGGTTACCACCAAGCCCGTGTGTCCGAACCATACGTAGAGGGGATCGCCTTTGCCCATGGTGGTCAGGTGTATGTCCAGCAGGTCTGCGGACACCTGCTCGGTTTTGGTCAACTCCTTGGTGAAATCCCGCCCCGCCAACATGGTTTGCGAAGCGTTGGGATCCTCGAAGCGGGAACCGGGAACCAATGAGACGGCCATGAGGGGAAAACCTATGAGAAGCACGAGGACTAACAGGATGGTCCGACGTAGGGGGTTGCCTGGGAACATGCGGCCATCATACCACATTTCCGTCGGTTTGGTTGACAGAGTTTCGGCGAGAAGCTACTCTGG
>PGXP01000235.1 GCA_002839205.1 Spirochaetae bacterium HGW-Spirochaetae-9 | reverse complement strand
GCTGGTTTCCACATCGGCGAGGAAATGAGGGTTCTGGGAATAACGATGAACTTCGCCCCTGACGTCGACCTGGCCACGAATCCCGAGAGCGCGATCATAGGCCCTCGCGCCTTCTCCGACGATCCAGCCCTCGTCGCGAAGCTTGGACTCGCCTGGGCGCGAGGTTCCCTCGCGGCTGGCGTCATCCCGACCGCCAAGCATTATCCGGGACACGGCGCCACGCCCCTGGACTCGCATGGCTCTCTCCCCCTTATCGACGTCGACAAGACGACATTCCTCCGGCGCGAGCTTTTTCCCTTCGAGCGTCTCGTCAGGGGAGGAGTTCCGGCCATCATGAGCGGTCATCTCGCCTTTCCCCGAGTCGCCGGCGATTCGAAGCCCGCATCCCTCTCCAGCGCGCTTATCCAGGGCTACCTGCGCGAAAGGCTCGGATTTGGAGGTCTCCTCATCACCGACGACCTCTACATGACGGGGGCCCTCGGCTCCAATTCCATCCTCGATACCTGCGTCGATGCCCTGATGGCCGGCAACGACATGATCCTTCTCTCCGTCGCCCCCGAACCCGAAGGAACCTTGTGGAAGGGACTTCTCGCGCGCTACGGAAAGGATGAAGCCTTCAGAAGACGCGCGAGGGAAGCAGCCGGACGCGTCCTCGCCCTGAAGATGCGGCATCTGCGGCCGCTCGGCAGGGAAGGCCTGCTGCCTGATCCGGCGAAAGTCGCCTCGCGGCTTCCCGATCCCAAGACCCAGGCTTTTTTCAAGGACCTCGCGCAGCGGAGCGTCTCCCTCGTGGGCAATGGCGACGCGATTCCTTTTCCGTCCAAGGCGTCGCCCGGGAGCCGGATCCTCCTGGCAGGCCCCTTCGACAGCTTTCTCTCGATAGGGAAGGGCAAATATCCGGGGGCATCGACCTTTCTATTCTCTTACAGGCCAGAAAAATCGGCGTCCAAGGTCGAACTCGAGGCATTTCGCGCCGCCCTCGCGGGGCGGAGGGCGGCCATCATCTGCGTGGCGAACGGGGCGGGTCTGCAATTCGCCGCCGCCGCCCATGACGCCGGGCTTGAAGTCGCCATCATCTCGGTGCTCTCTCCCATACAGGTCAGGCATTCCTCCTGGGCTAAGGCCATCGTAGCCGTATATCACTATGCCCCCGAATGCCTCAAGGCTGGCTTCGATGCCCTCCTGGGAAAGATCCCCGCGCGGGGCCGCGTTCCCCTGTCCGCCAAGGTCATGCGATGAGTGAATGGCGTTCCGGCCTGACCAGAAGGGTATTGCGGGAGCCGGATATGGCGGGATTCGATTTTCCTGTCTCCGGGATCTGCGGAATCGACGAGGCGGGCAGGGGACCCCTCACCGGACCAGTTAGCGCGGGCGCAGTGATCCTCCCCGAGGCCTTTCCCATCGAGATTCTTGATGATTCGAAGGTATTGAGTCAGGCCGGACGTGAGCGCGCCTATGAAGTCATTGTTGCGGGCGCCCTCGACTGGGCTGTAGGCTGGGCTACCTGGGAGGAAATAGGCCGGATCAATATCCTTGCGGCGAGCCTTCTGGCGATGAAAAGGGCTTACTGCGCGCTGAGCCTTGAGCCTCGCATCGTCATCGTCGACGGGAACAGGATCCCGCAGCTGGAGCGCCCGGCCTATGCCCTCATCAAGGGAGACAGCATCCTCCCTTCGATCATGGCAGCGTCCATCCTGGCCAAGGTTGCGAGGGACAGAGTCATGGATCGGCTGGATTCCATCGAACCCTGGTTCGGGTTCGCCCGGAACAAGGGCTATCCCACAAAAGCCCATAGGGAGGCCATTAAAAAAACCGGACTCTCGCTCTGGGCGAGACCCGGTTTCAGGATTGGATGATCGAAGGATTGAGACTGTCTCTCGGAGGAATCAGTCCTGGGCACCTGGTTTCTTGGTTTTCCGGACGACGATTCGCTTGACAGGTTTGTCCGCTCCGCGGGTACTGCCTGCCGGCGCTTTGCCTGCAGCTGGAGCCTTTCCTGTCAGTGTCCTGCCAGTGCGCTCGGCAGAGCGGCTTGCCGGGGCTGATGGTCGTGGCCTATCCGAATGATCTTTTGAGCGGCTTGAAGGGGATCCCGTTCTGACGATAGCCCTTCTGGCGGGCTTGCGCTCCGAAAAGCCTTCGGCATCGCGGCGGGGGCGGGACTCGCCGCTGCGGCGTGGACGCTCGCCCTCATCGTCGTTCGGGCGACCACTGTAGGCTGCAGGATCAGGAGCCACCTTGAAGCCCGTCTTGTCGATGAATTTCAGGGCTGCCTGGAAAGAATTCAGGAATTCGGCCATATGCTCGGCGAAAACAACGATGGAACGCCTGTCAAAGCTTTCACCTTCGCTGGGCTTGCTCTCTACGACGCTCAGGAACACATCACCATTCCTGTTCTGTTTCACATTAAAAAAATATGTCCTGCCGTCACAGGCAAATCTCGTCGAAAAAAGCTCTCCGCGAATACCCATCCTGACTCCTTGTCAAGCTTTTATCCTACACGAAGGAGGGTCTTTGCACAAGCCGCGCCGGTTTGGCGTGTCAACGCACAGTAGAAATGTCCCCTAATCCTGCACAGTAGAAATGTCCCCTCATGCACCTAGGCCGAGAGGTGAGCCGTATTCTCCTTCGGTAGT
>PGXP01000234.1 GCA_002839205.1 Spirochaetae bacterium HGW-Spirochaetae-9 | reverse complement strand
AAAGACGCTCACGGTGCTTAGGAAGGTGGGGATGATGCCCTTCAATCCTTCGACGATGCTCTTCAGGAGATTCCCGTTCCAGTTCCCAAAAAACAGGACGAGGAAAAATCCCGCACCGATGAGGGCGAGTGCCGGCGTTGTAAGGGGAAAACGCGTAGCGTCGACCACGAGGTTCAGGACGGCGTTGAACATGCCTACGACAAGGGCGAGGGATCCCCCCTGGGCGAGGAACTTCAGGTTCGGAAAATCGCGCCTGATATTCTTGAGGTGTGCAATGCTGAGCTGAAGCGCTCCAATGATGAAGCAGAAAATCTTGATGTTCGTACCCGCTTCGGGATTGTCCACCGCGAAGGCCGGTATTGTCGCTGCCCGCAGAAACCCGGGGAGGGAATCGAAGTCAAGGGCAAACCAGCTCCCCGTGAGTAGACCCCATAGTATCGTGGCCGATGATAGGACATAGACGAGTTTCAGAAAATCGGGCAGGGGCTTTCTTTTCCTAAGCGTTTTCACTGTGGCAAAGAGGGCTCCCGCCAGCATTATCAGGCCGTAGCCGCCGTCGCCAAAGATCATCGCAAAGTAGAGGGAAAAGAATATAAAAAACCAGGAGGAAATATCGTATTCCCGGTAGCCTGGAACAGTGCCAAGGAAGTCGAACACAGGCTGTATGATCCTCACGGCGGGATGGTTTTCCACCTTGGTCGGTGGCATATCGCCCTCGGAAGGGTCATCGATGGCGAGGCCCCAGCCACGGGAGGCTGCTTCCTTCTTCAAAGCATCCACCTCCTTGGCAGGGACATAACCCATGAGATAGCGCATCGAGTCCTGTTGAGGCATTCCTGCCCTGAGCCGCTCGATGACGAGGGAAGACTCGATCTTCGAGATCTCACCGTCAAGGAGATTCACGTCCACGGCGAGCAGCGACAGTTCGGCCTTTTTCCCGAGCATGGCTTTTTCGCATTCCAGGGTTTCACGCTCCAAAAGCGAAAGTCCCTTGGCGGGCATCCTGAATTCCTCGAATCCTTCGGGAATACAGGCTGCGCCCAGAAGGACTATCCTCGCCTTACCTTTCGGCGCCGGCAGCCGCAGGTACTCCATACTCTCATCCAGCCCCGCCATATTCCGAGGCTGACCTTCGAGCAGGGTAAGCTGGAGTCCCGATTGCGCGACATCGGCGAAAAGCTCGGGGGAGAAATCGCCCCAGTCTCTTATCCTGTCCATCTCTCGCCGCATTTCCAGGATTCTGTCCTGGAGGACGCCGATTTCCGATTGTACGGCCAGCGTTGACGCGATGAGCGTGGAGGCTTCCAGCTTTTCTACTGATTTTTTTCCATTTTTTCTGTTCGCGTTCGATGAGAGGATGGACTTGGCGTTTATGGCATTCTTCAGGCTTTCTTCAATACTGGCACAGGTTTCGCTCGAACTGGCGAATTTCTCGAGGTGGGCGATGCCGAGCCTGCGCAGATGGAGAGGAGCCTTGTGCACATCCTTGTCCATGACGACAAGGAAAAATTTCTTCATGGCTGCGATCATTCTTCCAATTCCTCGACTTTCTTCTTGGAAATCTTTCCCCTCACAACCTGGGCTGTCTGCTGGTCGCCTAGATACACCCTGATCATTTTGATGGAATTCTGCGTTTCGGGAATCTTCACTTTTTCGAAGAGATTGACACGCTGATTGGTAATCCTCAGCTCGGCGGAGAGCAGGCTTTTCTGTTTCTCGACAACCTGATGCTCGGCGTCGGCCGCAAGGACCTGTTTCATCATTTCCAGTGCCCTGTCGACCCAGAGCGGAGTCGCGAAATAGTCATACTCTCCAAGCTCGAACACAGCCTCGTCGAATATCGGGATGATGACCCCGGCAATATTGCCCGCCGAAGTACGGATCGTTTTCAAGCTGAGAAGGGGAATGCCAGAAAAATCCCGCGCAGAAGCTTCCTCGGAAAACACCGCCACCCATGAAGAGAACTGCCGTTCGAGAATTTCCTTTGCGGCTACCAGTTGGGCGAGGCGCGCCTCAACCCCGCGAATCTCCATCTGGAGCTGCTGCTTCTTGAGCTGAAGCGTGGGCAGATAACGCTGGTACATCTTGAGGGCGTCCTTCTGCTTCTTCAGTTCGTTCTTTGTCAGCTTTATTTTGGCCATCGCCGCTTTCTCCGGATTACCTTAGGTTCGCTGAGCTGTCTGCGGTGCTACCGCTTGGTGCGATGCCGGCCAGAACTTCTGGATGAGGTCAGACCTCAAGCCCGTCTCCCGTGGCTCAAAACATGAGGCGAGGATTTCCCATCCCTCATCGAGGGCCTTCTCGAGGGGGATATTGACCGAAAGATCCATCATTCTTGCCTCGAAAAGCTCGCCGTACTTGAGAAGTTTCTTGTCCCAGGCAGTCATCTGGAAGCCCATGGATTTCTTCTCAAGGGTGTCGCGGTAGGCGGCGAAAAGCTTGATCATGCCGTCCATTATGGCGCGATGGTCTTCGCGCGTCTTGCCGTTGACCATCTGCTTCAGCCTCGACAGCGACCCGAAGGGCTCGATCCTGCCTCCATGGAGATAGAACTGGCCTTCGGTTATATACCCCGTGTTGTCGGGAATCGGGTGCGTGACGTCATCGCCAGGCATCGTGGTCACGGCGAGGGTCGTG
>PGXP01000233.1 GCA_002839205.1 Spirochaetae bacterium HGW-Spirochaetae-9 | reverse complement strand
CTCGTTGTTCTCGGCCCAGGCCATCCTGGTTCGGGCATCGGCCATGGCGGGATCGGCGGCGGCCTTCTCGGCGGCTAACCTTGCCTTCTCGGCCTCGGCAATCTTTTGCAGCTCGCTGTCGACATAGCGGTCCGACATGCCGGCATAATTGACAGCCTCATTGGCATTGACGGTCGAATCAGCATAGCGCATATCGGCCGACTGTGATGTGGCAGTCTCAAGATAGGATTTGGCTTCGGGGAGATAGACATTATTTTGTACGCCGGCGGCTTTCGATTTTTCCTCGCTCGCCTGGACGGCGGCCGTGGCTGAGGCTATGGCCTCTTCGTTGGCGGTTTGCTGCCCCAGAGAAGCATCATATGCCGTATCGTAGGCATCGGCGGCCTCGCCGAACCAAATCGTCGCGCTTTCAGGATTGCCGTTCTTCTGATTGGCCAATCCTTCAGCCATGATGCTTTCGGCCGATTCAAACTGATCGGGAGCGTTGATGTCTGCCTTGACCGAGAGCGCTCTCTCCTTGGCTTTGAGGGCGCTTTCGCCGGCTTCGGCGGACTTGGATTCGACGCCCTTGGCTATCACGAGTTCGTAGCTCGCGTTGGCTTCCCTCAGGGTGTCGGCTCCCGCTTCAAGGTCTCCCAGGGTGCCTGAGCTCCAGAGCTCTTCTTCGGCGCTGTATTTCGCTTCTGCTGCCTTGAAGTCGGCCTCGGCGTATTTGGCGAAGCCGCCGGAGAATATCTGTGTGCGGAGCTCGTTGGCGGTGGCCTTTTCGGCGGCGTCATCGAATGCGGCGGCCGACTGCTGGTAAGCGGAGATTGCCAGGCTGTATTCGTTCTTGGCGGCCATGGTGTCGGCATCCATGAGGTAGTCATCGGCCGTCTGGAACCTGTCGCTCGCAAGGTCGGGAGCCTCGGCGCTTTCGGCCGCGATCTTCATCGCGTTGGCCTTGTCGCTTTCCTCTTCGACGCGGAGGGGCAATCCCTTTTCCAGCAGGTATTCCCACATGGAGATGGAATCTTCAAGCCGGCCTTTCACGGGATAGGCTTTTACACCGTCATAGCTGACATCGTCCATTATCTTGTCGTAATCGGCTTTCACTGCTGTGAAACCCAGATCGGTGGCTTTGTAGGTTTCAGGCATGACTCTGGCGATATCGTACTCGCCAGCTTCCATCTTGAGGGCATTGGCTTGGCCGAAAAGATTCCTGAGTTCGGTTTCAGAGACGGAAGGCTGAACAGCGGGCGGCGTCACCGGAGTGGCTGGCGTCACGACGGGGGAGGCTGGAGTCTCCGGAACAGGAGCCTGCGCTACTGTCGTCGTAGTGACCGGCGGCGGCGTTTCCTCAACGATCGGCTTCTTTGTCGCGCATGATGCGAATACCACTAAAAGTATCGCCATCATGACGACAAGAGGTTTCTTGCCTTTATACATAGGGATCCTCCTGCTATATTATTATTCTCATTGCATGATAAACCGTAAAGCGACCATCGTCCACCGGTATTTATCCAAATGCAATTATATCACGAAAATTGGGAGCGGACAGCATTGGCAGAGTATTTTTTCGGTAAATGGAAAAGGTTTTTTACCGCCGCGGCTTTTCTCATCATCGTCATTCTGACCGGTTTCTTTATAGGGCACAACATCGAACCCAGTACCGGTCTTTCAAGGAGGAAGGGCAGCCTGGAACGCTACCTGTCGCCCGAAACAGGGATTTTCCTCAGCCTCCAGCGTTCCGGAACGGATGCCTGGGGCTTTCTGGAATGGCCGGAGAAGGGTTTGTACGGGTTCTTCAATGGAAGCGGGGAAGGCCGTGAAATCAGGGCTTTTATCGGCTCGGCCGGAGCCTCACCCCTCATGATCCTTTCGCCGGCGAGTGCTTTGGGCTGGCTGGAGTTGCGCTTTTCGGGCGGAAAGGACCTCGGAGGGAGCTTCAGGTTGATTCGCCAGAAGAAGCTCCCCTGGGGACTCGAAACATTCTCGGGGAGGCTGGATGCCGATGAATCGTCTTTCCATGCTGCCATAATCCGTGGTGTGGCTGAACATGAGGCAGCCCTCCTGAACCTTGCCCTGCGCAGGGGGATGACGCAGCTAGAGTATGTTAGGCGACAATGGGAGGCGTTCCGCGAGCGACGAATCGCCCTGACTCAGGCGAGCCGCTGGCCGATCGAGTTCATGGAGCGGCAAGGCATCATATCCGCCACGTCCTCGGTGTACTCCATCGCCGTCGAACGGTATGTCTTCGACGGAGGCGCCCACGGCAATACGAGCCTCGTCGTCACTATGGTCGACGTCGGATCGGGCAGAATCCTTACCGCGGAGGATATTTTCATCGCGGGCTGGGAAGAAAAGGTCGCCCCCCTGCTGGAGGCCGAAGCCCTTCGCCTCCTCGCCGGAACGGGAAGGCGGGAAGAGTTGAAGCAAGTCTCCAGCCTGAGGGAGTACGGATTTTTCGAAGATCACATCGAGCCTTCCTCGAATATCTTTCTCTGCGAAAGCGGGGTGGGCTTCCACTACGACCGCTACCAGCTGGCCCCCTATTCGGAAGGCGATTACACCTTCGTCATCGCATGGAAAGATCTCGAGGGTATCCTCAGGTCCTGGTGATAACCGCTCTCCAAAGCTTCTCGCCGGCATCGATCGATA
>PGXP01000232.1 GCA_002839205.1 Spirochaetae bacterium HGW-Spirochaetae-9 | reverse complement strand
CGGTGCGCTGGAACTACGAGAACGGCCTCATCCTCCAGGCGGTCAAGGAAGCCTCAAGGCTGCACCTGGGAGGCGTCCACGATGCCGCTTTACGAAACGTGGCAGAAGCCCTCGTCTCGCCCGGTGGCTCCATCGCCGGCTACAGAATCGACGAGTTCAATATCGACCAGATCAACGCGGGCAAATTTGTCTTCTCGATGTGGAAAGACAGCGGCGACGAACGGTTCAAAATCGCCGTGGAACAGCTCATGGGACAGTTGGCATCGCATCCCCGCACGGCATCGGGCTCCTTCTGGCACAAGAAGATTTACCCCAACCAGATTTGGCTGGATGGCTTGTATATGTTCGGACCTTTCGCTGCCCGATGCGCAATGGAGTTTTCCAATTCAGCCCTTTTCGATGATGTTTGCCTCCAACTTCTGCATGCGAGGGAATGCATGAGAGACAGGGCAACGGGGCTCTACTTCCACGCCATGGATGAATCCCGCCTCATGGGCTGGTCTGACCCAAACACTGGGCTTTCACCCCACATCTGGGGCAGAGCCGTCGGCTGGCTTTCGATGGCCCTCATCGATATCCTGGACTGGCTGCCGGAAAACCATCAGGACAGGCAAGCAGTCATCGATATGTACAGGGATCTCATGAAGTCGGTTGTTGCCATCCAGGACGGCTCGGGACTCTGGTACCAGATCCTCGACATGGCCGGCGAGCCTGGCAACTATCCTGAGGAATCGGCTTCGGCGATGTTCGCTTACTCGCTTTTCAAGGGCATGCGCACCGGGATGCTCGGACCGGTGGCTTTTGCTCTACCTGCCGAGAGGGCGCTGACGGGGATCAAAGATCGTTTTATCTCCCGCGATGCCACTGGCAGGGTTCACGTGAACGGCATCTGCAAGGTTGCAGGCCTCGGAGGCAATCCTTATCGCGATGGATCCTACGCCTACTATATGAGCGAACCTGTCATCTCGGACGACTACAAGGGCACAGGCCCTCTCATTCTCGCGCTCTGCGAGGCCTGCCGGTAATTCTGACAGTTTTTAAAAAACAGACACGACGACAGGACGGGCATGATCGACAGGAATGTATGCCACTTGAAGCAAAGAGCTGTTCCGCGGGCGTATTTGAGGTATGATACATGACATGAAGCTGGCTCTAGAGGTCGTGAACAGTCTCGAGCGTGACGGAATTATCGGCCGTTATGCCATAGGCGGGGCTATGGCGGCGGTGTTCTATGCCGAGCCAGTATCGACCTTTGATGTAGATATTTTCATCACCTTTTCTTCCGCCGCTTCGGGGTTGATCAGCCTCACCCCACTGTACGAAGCTTTAATCCATAAAGGATTCCCGGCGTCAGGAGAATATGTCGAAATTGGCGGCGTACCTGTCCAATTTCTTGCACCATACAACGCCTTAGTTGAAGAAGCGCTCGAAAAAGCAGTAGAGATTCAATATGAGGATATAACGACAAGGATTTTCAGCCTTGAGCATGTAATAGCGATAGCGCTGCAGGCAGGGCGCCCGAAGGACAGGGGCCGGGTGGCGATGCTGCTGTCCCAGGCGAAGCCTGACATGACGCTGCTCGATGATATTTTGCGTCGCTACGGATTGAAGGGTATATGGACAAAATGGACCAGCTGAAGAAAATCGCCGACGAGTCTTTTCGGCAGAAAGAGGCTCGAAGGTTGAAACTCGCCAGCCTCCCCTTCGAGGAAAAAGTCCGCATCGTCGTAGAGCTGCAAAAAATTCAGGCCCCCATCCTCAGAGCACGCGGCATAAAGGTAAAAGTCTGGGATATCGATTCTCATTGAATCAAAAAATACCATCCACCCAGTCGCCTGCCATAGTGCCGGCAACGCAACGACAAGATAACGAAACATCCAAGATCGACACGACAGGAGTCAGCGCTGCCACGGCATCCCTGCCTGGCGGTTTACCTGTGTTTCCTGAAGTCCTGTCGTCAAGTCGAATTCGCTGCGCAGGCCCTGACAGAGAAGGCGACAGGATAACAGGACCCCAGGATCCACAGGATCGGGAGGATCAACAGGCTAAATCCATTTCCTTATCTTGAAATAGACCAGCTCCCCGATCACCACCGTAGCCATGAGGCCAAGAGCGGCAGGATAGCCCCAAGGCTGCGTCAACTCGGGCATATAGCGGAAATTCATGCCATACAGCCCGACGATGAAGGTGATGGGGATGAAAATGGCCGAAAGGATCGTGAGCACTTTCATCACCCGCGACATGTTGGTGTTCACCTCGGTGAGATGGAGTTCGATGATGGACGAGGTGTGCTCCCGGTAGGACTCCAGCGCCTCTATCGCCTGCACCGAGTTTTCGTAGAGATCCCGCAGATACGGGGCCAGGGAAGCCTGCATCTGGATCGAGTCGGTGCGCGCAAGGGCGCTGATCGAATCCCGCACGGGCCAGATCACCCTGCGCATCCGCGCCAGTTCGCGCTTGAGAGCCTGGATGTCGCGAATGAGAAGCCCATCGTCTTCGTTGCCCAGGGCGTCGTCGAAGGCTTCCAGCCTGTCGCCCAGTCGCTCCAGAACGATGAAATAATAGTCGACGATGTTGTCCACCAAGGCATAGAGAAGGTAGTCGGCTCCATACTTGCGCAGGCGCCCTCCGCCGGCCATGATCCTGTCG
>PGXP01000231.1 GCA_002839205.1 Spirochaetae bacterium HGW-Spirochaetae-9 | reverse complement strand
CATTGTGTCCATCTATCTGACGATGATATCGCGATTTTGAAAGAGCATGATGTGCATGTCTCCTACAATCCTGTAAGCAACCTCAAACTGGTCTCCGGAATCATGCCTTACCAGAAATTGAAGTCGGCGGGGGTCCAAATATCGATCGGTACCGACGGAGCGCAGAGCAACAATACGCTCGATCTGCTACAAGACCTCAAGATCGGTGTGTTGATCCAGAAGCAGGCGGCAAACGATCCGAAGATGTTCGATGTGCGCGAAGCGGTGCGGTTGGTAACCATCGAAGGGGCGAAAGCCCTGGGGATGGAGGGTCAGATCGGCAGTCTCGAAGTTGGCAAGCAGGCCGATTTGATTGCCATCGACCTGAGGGCACCCCATGTTTCCCCACTGGTCAAGGAATCCGCGAGAGACCTCTACACGACGCTCGTGTATTGCGCAACTGGACGGGACGTCACCGATACCATGGTCTCGGGAACTTGGTTGATGCGGGACCGGAACGTGGTGTCCATGGACCCAACCGAAATCATGAAAGAATGCGAAAAAGTTAGGAAAGATATCCTACGATATATACACAAGGAGTAACACATGGCATTGGACAAGAGTGCGATTACGAAGAACACCAAACAGTACCATATCGAACTGAACGTTGGAGACATAGGCGAATACGTCCTTCTTCCCGGAGATCCGGCAAGAAGTGACCGGGTAGCGAACTATTTGGACGATGCGAAGCTCATGGCCAACCATCGGGAACACAGGACCTTCACCGGTTATTACAAGGGAATCAAGATCAGCGTGACCTCGACAGGTATGGGATGTCCCTCCACGGCGATCGCCGCCGAAGAATTGATCAATATCGGGGCAAAGACACTCGTCCGGATCGGAAGCTCCGCAGCCCTCGATCCCGCCATAAAGATAGGCGATTTGATGATCAGCACCGGATCGATGAAAAACGAGGGGACATCGAAATTCTACGTTCCCGATAATTTCCCGGCCATACCTGATTTTGCGTTTACCAATCTCCTTGTCGCTACAGCCAAGCAGATGGCTGCGGAGAAAGGAATCGGTGTGTATGCCGGAATCACCAGCACCGACGATGCCTTCTATGGTGAATCGCCCGAATTCATCAAGAAACTCCAAGATTTGAAAATCCAGAACATTGAAATGGAAGCTTCGGCATTATTCACCATTGGACACATCAGGGACATCGTTACTGCTTGTATTTGTGGAACTTCAGGGAACCTCACCACTGGAGAAGTCATCTATACCACCGAGAACGTCAAGTTGATCGAGGCATGGGATTTGGAAATAAAAGTGGTGCTCGAAACGATATACAGGTACCACACGCAACAGTCGAACTGAGTGCCGACTACCCCGAACCCGGAAGCTGCCGGATCGTTTCCATCGATCCGGTGGCATTTTTTTCCCTGGACTTGTAAGGAATGACAATCGATGCATAGAAAGAAGATCATACTTGATTTGGATACGGGAATCGATGATTCGATCGCCCTTGCCTTCGCCGCTCTCAGTTCCGAGGTGGAATTGTTGGGAGTGACCGGGACATTTGGCAATGTGGACACCATGACCGGGGTGCGCAACGCATTGGATGTGCTCGCCCTGGTGGGCCGCACCGATGTGCCGGTCTTAGCCGGCAAGACATGTTCCCTTGCCCAAGAACAATTCTGTCGACATGCGGAAAGTGCCCGCATCCATGGCGAGAATGGAGTCGGGCAGGCAAATCTCCCCCGATCTCCACGGGTGGTGGAGAAGGAACCGGCGGTCGATTTCCTGATCCGTATGATGAACGAGTATCGGGACGGATTGACGATCGTCACTACCGGTCCACTGACGAATCTTGCGACAGTGTTGTTGAGGGACTCCCTGTTGCATACTTGGCGTGGCCAGGTTGTGATGATGGGTGGAGCTTTGACGGTCCGTGGCAATGTAACCCATTTTGCGGAAGCCAATATCGCACAGGATCCCGAAGCCGCAAAAATTGTCATGGAAAGTGGTTTGTCTGTGACGATGGTTCCTCTCGATGTGACCATGCGCTCGCGATTGAGATCCTCTGACGCCGAACGATGGCGATCTTCCGGATCCGATGTGGGACGATTGTTCGGGTGTATGTTGGATTACTATATCGCGAATACCCTTGGTGCCGACGAAACGTATATCCACGATCCATCGGCAATCGTCTGTGCCTTGCATCCCGAGTATTTCACGATCCTTCCATTCCATATGACGGTTGAGACCGAAGGTGTAGATCGGGGACGGACCGTGGTGGACCATCGACGGTTGCGCGACAGGAATCCGGCGACCAAGGTGTGCCTGGATGTGGATGCAGGGCAGGTTGAGCGAAACCTGGCAAACATTTGGTGAATGCTTCGCACGTACCAGGTACCGATTATGGTTTTTGTATACAAAATCGATGAATCGTACAAACAATCTCATGCGGGTATGCTCTAAGGGGTGTTCATGACGTGAAAAGAGATACTACGTCCATGGATTTGTATACAAAAACAAACTTTCGTACCAGGTACCTTGCTTGCAAACTTCTCTCCGTAATGCCTCATTAGAAAATCTAACTTTAGGGAAGTTTCCTCAGAATCAAAAAACCTAACCCAAAGGGATTCGAATCCTTCATGCTGAGAGTGTGGA
>PGXP01000230.1 GCA_002839205.1 Spirochaetae bacterium HGW-Spirochaetae-9 | reverse complement strand
CCCAGAGGACAGGCCCCCCCTGGACGATGAAATCGATCATGACAACTCCTTGATACGGTAGAATCCTTATACTGTTTATCGGAAGTATATCGCCGCAATCAACGATTATCCACGTGGAGGGCGTTTTTTAAGGACGCGCCCTTCATGCTATTCGCCGCGCTGGTAGTTCGGCGCTTCCCTCGTGATCGTGATGTTGTGGGCATGGCTTTCGATGAGGCCAGCGTTCGTTATCCGCACAAAGCGGGTTTTCGTGCGCAGTTCGTCCAGCGTGGCGGCGCCGGCGTAACCGCAGCCCGAGCGCAGGCCGCCGACCAGCTGGTACACGAAATCCGCGAGCTTGCCTTTGTAGGGCACCATGCCTTCGACACCCTCGGGCACGAGCTTGTCGGAAGCGCCGATGCCTGTGGCATAGCGATCCTTGCCGTAACCCTGAAGGGCGGCGAGTGAGCCCATGCCGCGGTAGGTCTTGAACTGCCTGCCGTTATAGAGAACGAGTTCGCCAGGCGACTCCTCGAGGCCTGCGAGAAGGCTTCCGAGCATAATGGCATGGGCGCCGGCAGCGATCGACTTCACCATGTCGCCCGAAAACTTGACGCCGCCGTCGGCGATCACGGGGATGCCGAATTTCGCGGCCGCCTGGGCGCAGTGGTAGATGGCCGAGAGCTGGGGCATGCCCGCTCCGGAAATGATGCGCGTGGTGCAGATGGAACCGGCGCCCACGCCTATCTTCACGGCGTCGGCCCCTGCCCTCGCGAGAGCTTCGACGCCTTCGGCCGTCACGACATTGCCCGCGATGACGGGGAGGTCGGGCGCGACGGCCCTGATACGCTTGAGCGCCTCAATGACGCCTTTGGAGTGGCCGTGTGCCGTATCGATGACGAGGACGTCGACTTTCTTGGAAGCGAGGAGCTCGATGCGCTGTTCGAGGTCGGCGCCGACGCCTACCGCAGCCGCAGCCCTGAGGCGGCCCGATGAATCGAGGCTGGCGTTCGGGTAGTCGGCTTTTTTCGCGATGTCCTTCACGGTGATGAGGCCTTTCAGCCTGCCTTTCTCGTCGGTGAGCGGCAGCTTTTCGATCCTGTGTTCCTGGAGGATGTTTCGCGCCTGTTCGAGGGTCGTGCCCACGCGGGCGGTGATGAGCCGTTCGCTCGTCATGAAGGCGCTCACCGGCTTCTCGAAGTCTTCCGGCGCGCAGAAGCGTATGTCCCTGTTGGTCAGTATGCCTACGAGCTTCTTTTCCGGACCGCTCGTTATGGGAATGCCGGAAATCCTGAATTTTTCCATGAGGCCGCGCGCCTCGGCGAGAGAAGCATCCTTTTCCAGGCAGACAGGGTCAAGAATCATGCCCGATTCGGAGCGTTTCACCTTGTCCACTTCCCCGGCCTGCTGTTCGGGCGACATATTCCTGTGGATGACGCCCATGCCGCCCATGCGTGCGAGGGCTATGGCAAGGGCTGATTCGGTGACGGTGTCCATCGCCGCCGAAAGGAGGGGGATGTTGAGGGTAATGTCGCGGGCGATCCTGGCCTTCGTATCGGTATACGCCGGCAGAATTTCGCTGAAGGCCGGGACAATGAGGACATCGTCGAAGGTCAGCGCCGTGCTGGATCCGAAAATTTCTTCGTTCATGAAAAGCTCCTCCGCTTGTGCAAAACTGCTGGAATCTGTGCCTTCGATCAATGCCTGAAATGGCGGACGCCCGTGACTACCATGGCGATGCCGGCTCTGTCGGCCGCCTCGATAGATTCGCCGTCACGCAGCGAGCCTCCCGGGTGGGCGACAGCCGTTATACCGGCTTTGGCGGCTTCCTCTATGGAATCGGGGAAGGGGAAGAAGGCGTCGGAAGCCATGACGGCACCCTGCGCTTTTTCGCCAGCATGCCGCGCGGCAATTCGTACCGAGTCGACCCTGTTGGGCTGGCCGCCGCCGATGCCCACCGTCGCTCCACCCTTCGCGAAGACGATGGCGTTGGACTTCACCGACATGCAGGCTTTCCACGCGAATTCGAGATCGCGGAGCTCAGGGCCTGTTGGCGCCCTTTTGGAGACCACCCGCCACTGGGCATCGGCGGGGTCGCCGGAGTCCACATCCTGGCGGAGAAATCCGCCGAGCACTGTCCTTATTTCGTCGCGTTGGGCGCCTTTGCCAGGGATGACCAGCCTTAAATTCTTTTTCTTTGCGAGGATGGCGAGAGCATCATCGTCGAAGGCTGGCGCGGCGATGCATTCGGCAAAAAGATTGCCGAGGCTCTCGGCGCAGCGGGCGGTAAAGTGAACGTTGGTCGCTATCACTCCACCGTAGGCGGATATGGGATCGCAGGCGATGGCTTTCTCTAGAGTTTCGGGAAGGTTCGACAGGTCGGAGGTTTCGGATTCCGCAATGCCGCACGGCGTAAGGTGCTTCACAACCACAACAGCAGGCCTTTCAAACCGGCCAACCGCGTGCCAGGCCGCGTCCAGGTCGAGGATATTGTTGTAGGACAATTCCTTACCCTGGAGGACACAGCCTCCAAGGGGGCCCTTCCCTTTTTCGAAGGAATAGAGCTCGGCGTTCTGGTGAGGGTTTTCGCCATAGCGGAGCGCCTGAGCCTTCCAGCCGCGCAGGGAGCAATCGGAACTTTCCGAAAACCAGTCGGCAATAGCCCTATCATAGGCTGAGGTGAGGGA
>PGXP01000229.1 GCA_002839205.1 Spirochaetae bacterium HGW-Spirochaetae-9 | reverse complement strand
TGGCCAGCGTCAACATGAAGGCCGACCAGACTATCTCGGGTACAGCCCTCAACATTCTCGCGGGCGGGCTCACCGTCTATCTCTGCCAGATCATCTTCCACCAGCAGAGGACGCGCTCTTTTTCCAATGGCATCCAGAAGTTGACCGTACCTCTGATGGAAAAGATCCCCCTCCTGGGCAGGATGTTCTTCATTGAGAATTATCCTACTTTCTACATCGCCATCGTATTGGTGTTTTTTACCTGGTTCCTCGTGTACAAAACACCCTTCGGCCTCAGGATGCGCTCCTGCGGAGAGCATCCCCAGGCTGCGGCCAGCATGGGCATTAATGTCGGCTGGATCAGGTATTTCGGCGTCATGGCATCGGGCGCCCTCGCGGGACTGGCGGGCGGCGTCATGGTTCTCACTGCCGATATCCAATATACCCTGGTTTCCATCCACGGTACCGGCTTTATCGCCCTCGCTTCCCTCGTTTTCGGCAAATGGAACCCCTTCGGCGTCCTGGGAGCGGGGCTCTTCTTTGGGTTCTCCACAGCCCTGTCATTTTACGCGAAAGATATAACCTTCCTTGCTGGCTTGCCCGGGGAATTTTTCTATGCCCTTCCCTATGTGCTCACCATCGTCGCCCTCGTCGTCTTTGCGGGCAAATCCGTGGGGCCGAAGGCTGCCGGGCAAATCTATGATTCAGGGAGGCGCTGAAAGAGAAAGTGCCATACCCCATTGAAAGCAAGATCGTCATAGCCGTCTCATCGAGCGCACTCTTCGATCTCGCCGAATCCGACGAGGTGTTTCGGACGCAGGGGGAGGATGCCTATCGCGATTGGATGAGCGCTAAGAGCGATGAGCCCCTCGAGCCGGGCAACGCTTTCTGGTTTATAAAGCGCTTTTTATCCCTCAACAGAGGCTACGCGAGCGGCGAAGGCCCTGCAGAGGTCGTTCTCCTGTCGAGGAACGATCCCGAGGCGGGCATCAGGGTGTTCAAATCCATACGGCGCCATGGTCTCGACATCGTGAGGGCGGCCTTTCTCGACGGTCGTTCCCCCTATCCCTACATCTCCGCTTTCAGCGCCTCTCTCTTTCTCTCGGCCAACGCGAGCGACGTCCGTGCTGCCATCGAGGCCAGCCTGCCAGCCGGCCTTATCCTTTCGCCTGGTTTCGGCGACGATGACGAGGGTGAATTGAGGGTAGCCTTCGATTTTGACGGCGTCATTGCCGGGGACGAGTCCGAGCGGCTTTACCGCTCCAAGGGCGGGGCGGAGGCATTCCTCGATGCCGAGCTCCGTAAAGCGGAACTCCCCCTCGATCCAGGTCCCATCAAGGGATTTTTCGAAAAGCTCGCGTCCCTGCAAAAGCACCAGCGTATGGATGCGACCATCGGCAGCACAAAAGTGCGCACCGCGATCATCACGGCACGGAACGCCCCTGCGCATGAGCGGGTCGTCAATACGCTTAAGTCCTGGGGCATATCCACCGATGAAACCTTTTTTCTCGGCGGGGTGGAAAAGCGCCGGATTCTCGAAGTCTTCAAGCCTCATCTTTTCTTCGACGATCAGCTCACCCACTTCGAGGGGGCAGGCCCCGTCGCTGCCTGCGTCCATATACCCTTCGGCGTCGCGAATATTCGCGCGGAAAAACTGAACAATTAGGAGAGAATAGTATGCTTCGCCTCACCAAGCGCGTATTCACCGATCTCGCGATCTACATGATCGGCTTCGGCGTCTTCATTGGACTGGTTTTCCCTGTGTTTCTCCTGGCTTTAGGGGTTTCCCCCGGGCTCGCCTTTGCTCCCTGGTTTATCGCCATCTGCGTCGTCGCCGGCATAGTCGTCGGACTCGTCAACATCCTCCTCGCCCGGGGCGTGGTGGGCAGAAGAATTCAGCATCTTGTCGACAAGATGGGGTACATCGCGAAGCATCTTCTCAACGACCGCCATGAGGATATTCTCCTCAATTGCGATCCCGAAAAATGCCTGATCGGGGTAGACTCCTCTGATGTCCTGGGCGAGAGCGCAAAATCCTACAACAGCCTTGTCACAGCCCTTTTCGCTTCCATCAAATCGGAGCTGAACGTAAGGGAATTCACCTCGATGCTCACCCTCAGGCTTGAGCTTGAAGACCTCGCCCAGGCCGCCCTTCCAGCGCTGTTCTCCGCCACTTCGACCGAGGCTGGCGCCATCATCATGGAGCGGGAAGGAGAGCTGCGCGTCATCTGTTCGCACAGGATCGCCGAACCGGAGAAAATGGTGAAGGGAGATGTGATAACCTCGGCGTTCAAGGCGGCAAAAAGAGAAGTCATCGATATTCCCGGCGGAATCCTGATGGAAGGCGCCCTGGTGGACTTCGCGCCCAGGGCTGTATGGGTGGAACCCCTCATCTACCACGATGTGGCCTTGGGCGTCATCGTATTGGCGTCTACCGCCCCTGTTTCCGCCGAGGCTCTTCACTTTTTCGACCTGGTCAATTCCAGCCTGGCTGTAGCCTTCCGCAATGCCATCACCTACGATCAGCTCCAGCAGCTTGCCGCCAACGATTCCCTCACCGGTCACCGGCATGTTCAACCGCCGCTTCGGTATGGCGCGCCTCCAGGAGGAGTACGGCCGCGCGATTCGGTCGGGCTCGCCCCTGGGCCTCTGCCTCTTTGATCTGGACCACTTCAAGAAAGTGAACGACACCTACGGGCATCCAATGGGCGACAAGGTTCTCGTCCATGTCTCCAAACTCATACGGGGGGCTCTCAGGGAGGGCGATGTCGCGATGCGCTACGGCGGCGAGGAGTTCATGATCGTAATGCCGGGCGCCTCCATCACCGACTCCTTCGAGATCGCCGACCGCATAAGACGGCTCGTGGCGGAGACGATGTTCCAACATGGATCGAATACTCTTTCTCTTACCATCTCGGGGGGTGCGGCGGCCTGGCCCGATTTCGATGCCTCGTCGGCGGAAGCTCTCGTGCGACGTTCGGATGAATCGCTTTATAAAGCAAAAGAGGAAGGCAGGAATCGAATAATTGCGCTATAATGAGCCTGAGAAGACAGATTTCCCTGTCCATAAAAAATAGAGCGAGGATCGCGATGATAGACACGAACGCGCTTCAGAAGTATTCCCTCTTCGGCGGCGTTTTGCCTGAGCAGATAGAGCGCATCAAACCGCTCTTCGGCTATGCCCGCTACGATGCGGATGAAACCCCCATGCGCGAGGGCGATCCCAACGACAAAATATACTTCATTATCGGCGGACGGATCAGCGTTTCCAAACGGGGCATCGTCATCGCCGAACTGGGCGAGGGTGAAACCTTCGGCGAGATGGAGCTCATCGACATAATGCCCAGCATCGCCACCATCACGGCGCTTGAGCCGCTGGAAGTCGTCACCATCTCCAATCGCGCCCTCTATGAGATATCGAAAATCGACACCAAAGCCTTCGCCCTTATGGTGATGAACCTCGCCCGCGACCTTTCGCGGCGCCTGCGCAGGATGGATGAGCTGGCATGCAGGGAATAGGGAGCCGGAAGAGATGCTAAAATCATGCGATCCAAACAGCATAGTGCACAGTGTTACGATAAGGCATCACCTTACAAATGTTTTGCCAAGGAGACAAGCATGGCTCAGCCACAGAACCTCGATTTCCTCTTTCGCGGCGATATCGAGTCGCTGGACCCCTATGTAGCCCACCTTATCGAAGGCGAGGCGGAGCGCCAGGCGCGCAAGCTCATAATGATCCCATCGGAAAGCTATGCCCCCGCTGCGGTTCGCCAGGCCTTGGGATCGGTTTTCAATAACGTCTATGCCGAAGGGTATCCATCGGCCCGCGCCATGCGCGAAACCGAGGCTCTGCTTTCCGATGATGAGTATCAGCGTTCCTATTACCGGCGCTATTCTGACCGCCGCTTCTACAAGGGCGTCGATTACGTGGACATCGTCGAATCGCTGGCTGCCCGGAGAATCGCCCAATGCTTCGCCAACGAAAACGCACCCGTGGAGAGCATCCGCGCCAACGTACAGGCTCTGTCCGGCTCAGCCGCCAACCTGGCCGTCTACGACGCGTTTCTCCAGCCCGGCGACACGCTCATGGGGCTGGATCTCTTCCAGGGAGGGCATCTCACCCACGGCAGCGAATTCAATATTTCAGGCAAGCGCTACAAGGTCGTCTCCTACGGCGTGGATCCCGGCACCGGCAAGTTGAATTACGACAGGATAATGGAACAGGCGCTGGAATGCCGCCCCAGGATCATCATCGCAGGCTTCACCTCCTACACTTGGGCGCCCGACTGGGCTCGGTTCCGCGCCATCGCCGATGCCTGCGGAGCCCTCCTACTCGCGGACATCGCCCATGCGGCCGGCCTGGCCATCGGCAAGGTCTATCCCAACCCGGTCGGCATCGCGGACGCGACCGTCTTCACCACCCACAAGACCCTCGGCGGACCGCGCGGCGCCGTCATCCTGACCACCTGCGAGGAAAAGGCGCAGATGATCGACAACGCCGTCTTCCCGGGCGCCCAGGGCGGACCCCATCCCAACAAGTTCGCCGCCATCGCCATCGCCGCCCGCCTCGCGCAGACCGAGCAGTTCAGGTTGCTTCAGGAAAGCACGGTGGCGAACGCCAGCGCCCTCTCAGACGCCTTCTCGAGGAACGGACTTAAGGTCGTATACGGCGGCACCAATACCCACATCATCCTCCTGGACGTGAGCGCGCTCAAGGGCGCCTCCGGCTACCCCCTGCGCGGGGAAATTGCCGCCCGGCTTCTGGATCTCGCGGGCATCGTCGTCAACAAGAACACCGTCCCCGGCGACACGCGAACGGCACTCGCCAGCGGCATCCGCTTCGGCACGCCATGGGTCAGCCAGCGCGGCCTGAAACCCGCCGATATGGACGATATCGCCTCAATCGTCAGGGATGTGCTGACAGGGATTCGCCCCTATTTCTATCAGGGGCTTGCGGGCGAGTTGCCGCGCGGCAAGATCGACCTGAATACACTGAAAAAAGCCCAGGCCAAGGTTGCCGAACTGGCAGATCGCGCGGGCATAGATTTTATCCCGGCATCCAGGACGAGTGCGCCTTCGCAGGGAAAGGAAAGTATCTACCTGATCAAGGGCTTCCGCGCCAAGGCATTCCTCCAGGAAATCTGCACCGGCAACCTGGCCCTCCTGTCTTCAGACAAACCGCTGTCGACCTTCCTCCTGGACGGCGTGGGCAGGCTTATCGGAGAAGCCG
>PGXP01000228.1 GCA_002839205.1 Spirochaetae bacterium HGW-Spirochaetae-9 | reverse complement strand
CATCGCGAGTATCTTGATCGACTGAAGCATCCTTGGGTTGAGCTTCTGGCGCTGTTCGACGGCCAGAACCGGTCGTTGTACCTGCAAGCAAGTCTCCTCTACAGGTAAATGTAAGGTACAATCCGACAATGTCAATACGAGTCGGCCTTCTTTCGTCGCCGGAATGTTGACGGTCGCCGCAAGTCTTATTATTTTATTGTGTACGTTCAATTCCAGATTCAATGCTCCGCAAGGTAGGAATATGTCCAAACACAGAGATGTTTCCAAAACGCGGGAGGCGGCAGCCACCCCTCCCCTGAGCCCGGAGGCTGACGCCCTCGCGCCCGAAACCCCAGCCGCGGCCTGCGATGCCACGATAGCCGAGCTTGAAGCGGCTCGCTCCGAGATTGTCACCCTCAAGGCTGAAGTAGCCGAACTCAACGAGAAGTATTTGAGGAAGCTGGCAGATGAGGTGAATTTCAGGAAAAGAATGCTGCGGGAGAAGGAAGATGCGCAGAAATATGCCGTCGCCTCCCTCCTTGGCGACCTCGTTCCCATCCTGGACGACTTCGACCGTGGAGTCGCCAGCGTCGAAGCCACAAAAAGCTTTGAACATCTCAACGAAGGCGTCCTCCTCATCAAAAAGCAGTTGTCGCAGATGCTCGAAAATAAGTATGCTTTAAAGAGATTTGAATCGATGGGAACCCCCTTTGACCCCAACCGCCACGAGGCGCTGTTCGCCGAGCCGGCCGATGTCGAAGAAGCCACAGTGTCCGAGGAGTATCTCCCGGGCTATGCCCTCCACGACAGGGTGCTGAGGACTGCCAAGGTTAGGGTGAAGATTCCAGGACAGAAAAAGCCGGCTGAATCAGCCGAGCAGCCTGCCGCGGATGGTCAGGCGTGAACATGAAAGTTTTAGGAAGGAGAAAATAATATGGGTAGGATCATAGGTATCGACCTCGGTACAACCAATTCTTGCGTCTCGGTTATGGAAGGCGGCGAACCGATAGTCATCTCCAACTCCGAAGGACAGCGGACCACGCCTTCCATCGTCGGATTCACGGCAAAGGGCGAGCGCGTCGTCGGTCAGCCTGCCAAAAACCAGATGATCACCAACTCCGAGAATACCGTGTACTCCATCAAGCGATTCATGGGCCGCCGCTTTTCCGAAGTGCAGTCCGAAATCAAGATGGTGCCCTACAAGGTCACCGACAACGGCAACGATGTGCGCGTCGACATCGGCGGCAAAATGTACAGCCCCCAGGAAATCAGCGCCTTCATCCTCCAGAAAATGAAGAAGACGGCTGAGGATTATCTGGGCGAAGCGGTCACCGAAGCCGTCATCACGGTGCCGGCTTACTTCAACGACTCCCAGCGCCAGGCCACCAAGGATGCGGGCAAGATTGCCGGCCTCGAGGTCAAGCGCATCATCAACGAGCCGACGGCTGCCAGCCTCGCCTACGGATTCAACAAGGACCAGAAGAAGGAAAGAACTATCGCAGTGTACGACCTGGGCGGTGGTACCTTCGACATCTCCATTCTCGAGCTGGGCGAGGGCGTTTTCGAGGTCAAGTCCACGAACGGCGACACCCACCTGGGCGGCGACGATTTCGATGTCGTGGTGACAAAATGGCTCGTCGATGAGTTCAAACGCGATTCGGGCATCGACCTTTCCCAGGACCGCATGGCTTTGCAGCGCGTTAGGGAAGCGGCCGAGAAGGCCAAGATCGAACTCTCCAACGTACAGCAGGCAGAGATCAACCTGCCTTTCATCACTGCCGACGCCTCCGGCCCCAAACACCTCACGAAGTCGCTCACCAGGGCGAGGTTCGAGCAGATGTGCGCCGACCTTTTCGAGAGGACAAAGGAGCCCTGCCGCAAGGCTATCGCCGACGCGGGACTCACGGTGGACAAGATCGATGAAGTAATCCTCGTTGGCGGCTCCACCCGCACGCCCAAGGTCAAACAGGTAGTCAAGGAGATTTTCGGCAAGGAACCCTCCATGGGCGTCAACCCTGACGAAGCCGTCGCCATCGGCGCGGCCATCCAGGGCGGCATCCTGGGCGGCGACGTGAAGGACGTTCTCCTCCTCGATGTAACGCCCCTCTCTCTCGGCATCGAGACCCTCGGCGGCGTCTTCACCCGCCTTATTCCCCGCAATACGACGATTCCCTGCCGCAAGAGCCAGATTTTCTCCACGGCGGCCGATGGACAGACGGCGGTTTCCATCCATGTCCTCCAGGGCGAGCGCGAGATGGCCACCCAGAACAGGACGCTGGGACGCTTCGATCTCGTCGGCATTCCGCCGGCGCCTCGCGGCATTCCTCAAGTAGAGGTGACCTTCGACATCGACGCGAACGGCATAGTCCACGTGTCGGCCAAGGACCTTGGCACCGGCAAGGAGCAGAAGATCCGCATCGAGGCCTCGAGCGGTCTCAACGACGGCGACATCGACAAGATGGTGCGCGAGGCCGAGGCTCATGCCGAGGAAGACAAGCGCGAGCGCGAGCGTGTCGAAGCCCGGAACGAAGCCGATGCCCTGCTCTATCAGACCGAGAAAGCCCTCAAGGAATACGGCGACAAGGGCAGCCCCGGCGAGAAGGAAAATATCGAGAACGCCATGAAGGACCTCCGCAAGGCTATGGAGGGTTCAGACCTCGAGGCTATCAAGCAGAAGACCGAGACCCTGAAACA
>PGXP01000227.1 GCA_002839205.1 Spirochaetae bacterium HGW-Spirochaetae-9 | reverse complement strand
TACGAGTGCCGCGGCTTGGTCAATTCACGTCGACGCTCTAGATATTTATGAAAAAAACTTGTATCTTTTAGCTGTGACTTATTGACGAGAGCGAGTCTTTATGGATATAAATTTATCCATAAATTTGCGTCAACATATGGCGTGCGTGTATAACCTAACCTGTTTCCAAGGAGTAATTCCATGAAAGTTGCCATCAATGGTTTTGGAAGGATCGGAAGACTCGTTTTTCAGTCTGTCGTCGATCAGGGGCTGCTTGGTAAAGACAAGATCGACATTGTGGCAGTGGTGGACATTTCGACGGATGCCAAGTATTTCGCCTACCAGCTCAAGTACGATTCCGTACAGGGCAGAATGAAGGCCGATATCAGCTCAAAAAAGAGCGATCCTGCCAAAGCCGAGGATGATGTCCTCGTTGTGAATGGCCACGAGATCGCCTGCATCATGGCCGAGAAGGAACTCAAGAACCTGCCATGGGCCAAGCTCGGCGTCGACTACGTCGTGGAATCCACTGGTCTCTTTGCCAACGAAAAATCCTGGAGTCATCTCGATGCAGGAGCCAAGAAGGTCATCATCACCGCTCCCGCGAAGAGTACCGACGAAAGCAAGAAGATTCCAACATTTGTCATCGGCGTCAACGAAGCCAAGTACGACGCGAAGAAAGACAGTGTCGTATCCAACGCTTCCTGCACCACCAACTGCCTTGCTCCCCTCGTCTATGTACTTCTCAAGGAAGGAATCGGCATTGAAACGGGCCTGATGACCACCATCCATTCCTATACCGCGACCCAGAAGACGGTTGACGGCGTTTCCAAGAAGGACTGGAGAGGCGGAAGGGCCGCCGCCATCAACATAATCCCTTCTACCACGGGCGCGGCCAAAGCCGTCGGCGAAGTTCTGCCCGAGACCAAGGGCAAACTCACCGGCATGTCCTTCAGGGTGCCTACCCCCACCGTTTCCGTCGTCGACCTCACCTTCCGATCGGTGAAGGATACCTCGATCGAAGAGATCGACGGGCTCATGAAAAAAGCTTCCGAAACCTACCTCAAGGGCATTTTCGGCTATGCGAACGAGGAACTCGTTTCCACAGACTTCATCCACGATCAGCGTTCTTCGATCTACGACAGCCTTGCAACGGTGCAGAACAACCTTAAGGGAGAAAAGCGCTTCTTCAAGCTTGTTTCCTGGTACGACAACGAATGGGGCTATTCCAACAGGGTTGTCGATCTCCTGCGTTACATGGACTCGAAGAAATAGGGAAGGGAGCATGATAAAGACGGTGAAAGATATCGAGCTTTCCGGAAAACGTATCCTCATGCGCGTCGACTTCAACGTTCCCATGAAAGAAGGGAAGGTTCAGGATGACACGCGCATCGTTGCAGCCCTTCCCACGATCCAGTATGTCCTCAAGGCTGGCGTGAAATGCCTCGTCCTCATGTCCCACTTGGGCGATCCCGACAAGGACGCCATAAAGGCGAGGGAAAAGACGGAAAAAGAGGGAAAGGCCTTCGACCTTGAAAAATACCTTTCAGGGAAACACAGGATGAAGCCCATCGCAGACTATCTTTCGGAAAAGCTGGGCAGACCGGTTGTTTTCCTTCCGTCCTGCATGGGACAGAAGGAAGCGATCGACGCCTTGCCCGAAGGTTCCGTCGTCATGCTGGAGAACACCCGCTTCCATAAGGAAGAGACCTCCAAGGATATCGCCAAGCAGGAAATCCTGGCCAGGGAACTGGCGTCCTACGGCGATGTCTATATCAACGACGCTTTTGGTTCGGCGCACAGGGCTCATGCCTCAACCGCCACTGTCTCCAAGTTCAGCCCCACGAGCGTCGGCGGTTTTCTTATGGAAAAAGAAGTCGCCCATCTGGAGCCCCTGCTCAAGAATCCGCCCAAACCCATGGTCGCCGTGATAGGAGGAGCCAAAGTGTCCTCCAAGATAGCGGTTCTGGAAAGCCTTTTGAAAACGGCCAGCGCCCTGATCATCGGCGGCGGCATGGCCTATACCTTCCTGAAGGTGAAGGGAATAAAGGTAGGAAAGAGCCTGGTTGAGGACGATTTCCTCGATACGGCCAGGAGCCTTCTCGATGCGGCAGAAAAGGCTGGCGTCAGGATCGTACTTCCCGTCGACCATATCTGCGCCGCATCCTTCGCTCCCGACGCAGCGCCCATTCATGTCGACAGCGCGAATATCGGCGACGAGCTCATGGGACTCGATGTCGGCCCCAAAACGCTTGATCTTTATAGAGAGATTCTCTCCACGGCACAGAGCATCCTGTGGAACGGACCCGTGGGCGTCTTCGAGTTTGAAGCCTTCGCGAAGGGAACAGAGGAAGTAGCCACTATGGTGGCTGAGGCCACCGACAGGGGCGCCCTCACGGTCGTCGGCGGCGGAGATTCCGTTGCGGCGGTCAACAAGTTCGGCCTCGCTTCCAGGATGAGTCATGTTTCCACTGGCGGCGGCGCCAGCCTCGAGTATCTTGAAGGCAAAACCTTGCCCGGAATCGCCTGTCTCGAACAAAAGTAGCCTCCCTTTCAGGAAGACCCTAAAAATTAAGGGCCACCCGAAAGGGTGGCTTTTTTTATGCTGCAGCCAATAAGGCGGGGCGGGAAATCGATCCTTCCTCCCCAGGAAATGTTTCTTTGATGAGACTAAAGGAGGAGTGATAAAACATTAGAAAGAACAGGCGAGTAAGAATAAACTGTTACGGA
>PGXP01000226.1 GCA_002839205.1 Spirochaetae bacterium HGW-Spirochaetae-9 | reverse complement strand
AAGAGCGACGATCCGCAGGCATGGATACTGATGCCCGCGATGGCGCGCAAGCGCTGGAAGCTACTGCTGGAGAAGAATCCGCAGTTCCGGGCTGACGCGGAAGAGGCCGCAGTCCTCGCTTTGCGCGACAAAAGCCTCGGCGTTATAACCTGCGGCCTGGGCCTGCGCTACTATCTCGAAAACGAGGACGACTGGGCGTCTGCCCATGGAGGAGCACGTCCATCCCATCTCCATATCGGCCGCTATCCTTTGGGTTTTGAAAAGATTCGCCGGCTGGCCGCCCATGTGGATAAACTCCTCGTGATCGAGGAAGGTTACCCCTTTATCGAACGCGAGATAAACGGCGTATTCTCGGCGCCCCTGCCTGTAGAGGGCAGGCTTTCTGGCGCGATTCCCCTCGACGGCGAGCTTTCAGCCGATTCAGTGCGGGATGCGCTGGGGCTCGCCCCGCGCGATACTCTCCCCGCCCCGGCTATCAGGATCGCTCAACGTCCGCCCCAGTTCTGCCAGGGCTGCCCGCATGCGGATTCCATCTCGGCCCTCTCCGAGGCGCTTAAGGGCGAGGCAGAATTCTTCGCCGCTTCGGATATCGGCTGCTACACCTTGTCGGCGCTTCCACCATGGAACGCCGTGGAATCCTGCGTCGACATGGGCGCCTCTATCGGAATGGCGCGCGGTGCTTCCTGCGTGGGACAGAAGAAATCCGTAGCCGTCATAGGCGATTCCACCTTCTATCACTCGGGCATGACAAATATCGTCGATGCCGTAGCCCATCGCACATCGCTTACCGTCCTCATTCTGGACAACAGCACGACGGGCATGACGGGAGCCCAGCCCACGATTTCGCCGGGCTCCAGGCTGCCCGCGCTCCTCGAAGGCCTGGGAGTGGAGCGGGAACACATACGATTGCTTGAAGCCCACAGGAAAAACCACGAAACCAATGTCGCCGCGATACGCGAAGAACTTTACTACGAGGGAGTCTCCGTCCTCGTCCTCAAGCGTGAGTGCCTGGAGCATCTGAAGAAAGCGAGGCGGTCATGAACTACAACATTATCCTGGCGGGCGTGGGAGGTCAGGGCGGGCTTTCCGTCGCCGTTGTCATCGCCCGCGCGGCCATGGCTTCGGGATTTCTCGTGAAGCAATCGGAAGTGCACGGGATGGCGCAGCGGGGAGGCGAAGTTCTTGCCCATCTGCGCATTTCCGACAAGGAGATACAGAGTCCGACCATCCCAAGGGGATGCGCCGATCTCATCCTCGCCTTCGAGCCCCTGGAAGCCCTGCGCTATGTCCCCTGGCTCTCGGCGGAGCGCGGAGTCGTCGTCGCCTCCACCACTCCGATAAGGAACATTCCGGACTATCCCGATATCGGCCTCGTTCTGGCCGAACTGGAAAAGTTCCCGAGGCGCAGGCTTCTGGACGCGGAGTCCTTGGCCAGGGCGGCGGGCAGCTCAAAAGCGGCCAACGTCGCCCTTGTAGGGGCCGCGACCGACCTGATGCCGGTTCCTCCGGAAGCCATCGAAAGACAGATCGTCGAACTCTTCGCCCGCAAGGGCGAAGTCATCCTCCAGGCTAACATGAGGGCATTCAAAGATGGCCGAGCGCACTTTTCACGCTGATTATTCTCTCAGCCCAACCCAGGTCGGCCTTGCAGGGCGCTTTGCCCGCATAGTCGCAAAGGCCAAGGCCGAAGGCCGCGACGCCCTCACCGAGGTGGAAGGGCTCGCCATGCTTGAGGCGATGGGCGTCGCGGCGCCGCGGCACCATTTTGTCGCCTCGTCGGCCGCCTATGCCGCCCTTGCCCAAACCGCACCAGGGGCGAAGGCTCCAGAAGGCTCTGCCAGCCTTCTATTCGAGGGCCCCCGCGCCGTCGTCAAGGTGATAAGCCCCGACATTCTGCACAAGACCGAGGCGGGCGGGGTCGCTATCGTGGCCAACGAGACGCAGGCCATACTCGAAGCCATCAGGTTGATGGAAACGCGCTTTACCGACTTCGCGGTGGAAGGCTACACGATCAACGAATTCGTGCAGTTCGAGCCCCGCCTGGGCCACGAGATGATTTTCGGCTACCGCTTCGCCCCTGACTTCGGCCCCGTTGTGAGTTTCGGTCCAGGCGGCATTTTTACGGAATTTCTGGCGGGCAGCTTCAAGCCGGGATCGGCCAACCTCTGCTTCTCGCCTCGCACCGCTACGCGCGATACCGTCAGGGAAGCGCTGGAGGGGAGTGTCGTCCACGGCCTTGTGAGCGCGGGCCTGCGAAACACGAAGCCTTCAATTTCCGGCGAGGAGCTCGTCGATGCCCTCATGAAGTTCCTGGAAGCTTCGGAAGCCCTCGCGGCCAGCGGCGTCTCGGAATTCGAGGTCAACCCGATGGTCATCCGTAAATACCTCGGCATGGCCAGCCGGCTTGTCGCCCTCGACTGCCTCGTGAAGCTGAAAGATTTCGCTTCGATAGGCCTCACTTCAACCATAGAGGCTATGCCGCACAACGCTGATCAGGACAGTCGTCCCGTCGAAAACATCGGCCGCATCCTTGAGCCTGCGAGCGCCGCGATCATCGGCGTTTCCGAAAAGGGCATGAACAACGGCCGCATCATCCTTCGCAATCTTCTCGAGAACGGATTCGATCCAGCGCGCATCTATATCGTCAAGCCTGGCGCATCGTCGATCGATGGATGCCGCTGTGTGCCCGATATCGCACAACTTCCTGAAAAGGTTGATCTTTTCGTCCT
>PGXP01000225.1 GCA_002839205.1 Spirochaetae bacterium HGW-Spirochaetae-9 | reverse complement strand
GTTCCTTCTTGGACATGTCGAGGCCGCCCAATTTGGCGGAGCAATACTCGAAATCCATCCGCCCGGTAAGAGCGCGCTCTATCGACTCGGGCTGCTCGAATATCTCCTTCTCCATATACGTGGAGAAGCCGCCCTTCTCTATCGCGTCCAGCTTCCAGGTAACGAGGTCTATCTCGGGATCCACCGCGCGGTCGTCCCGGTCCGATATCCTGAACTCGGTCGGCGTCATCGACACGACCTCGCCGTCGTTCAGGTAGACGACGCTGGTGGTATACGTCAACAGCGCCGTGACGTCGCTCGCGAGCAGCATCTCGCCGTCGCCGACCCCCAGCACGAGCGGGCTGCCGTTGCGGGCGCCGACGATACGGCCGGGCTCGTCCGCGTGCACGGCCGCTATGCCGTAGGTGCCCTTGAGGTGACGGAGCGCCGCCTTGAGCGCCGTCTCCAGGTCGCCGTCGTAATGGTACGCTACCAGGTGGGCTATGACCTCGCTGTCGGTCTCGCTTCGGAAGATCGCGCCTTCCTTCTCGAGCATCTCCTTGAGGGGGATATAGTTCTCGATGATTCCGTTATGGACGATAGCGATCTTGCCGCTCGAATCGACGTGCGGATGGGCGTTGGCGTCGGTGACGCCGCCGTGGGTCGCCCATCGCGTGTGGCCGATGCCGAAGTTTCCGGGCAGGTCCTTGGGTACCGCCTTCCTGAGCTCGGCGATCTTGCCTTTTTTCTTGATGACGACGAGGGTTTTCCCCTCATCTTGGGTCGCGTCCTTCGGCACGGCTATGCCGGCCGAGTCGTAACCGCGGTACTCGAGGCGCTTGAGGCCTTCCACCAGTATCCTGGAGGCTTGCCTGGGCCCCGTGTAGCCAACTATTCCGCACACGGGCAATTCCTTTCCGGCCGAATCCCCGCCGCGATCGGCCGAAAGCCGAACACCGGGAGACGGCGCCGGCGCGGGCCCGCTCGAGGCGGACGCGCGCTATCTAACAGGCTACAGCGCGGAACGGCGCCCGTCAACCCGAGGAGGCGATTACCGGCCGGGCATTGAACTCGCGGCCGGCTTACGGGATACTGGGGTACCTATGAGAACCGAACCCTCAGAGAACGACGAAGCCTCGTTCTACGTCCCGACGACGACCAGCACGATGGACGAGGCGCGCCGCCTCTCAGGATCGGCGCCGAGGGGCTTCGTCCACGCCGGCGAACAGGTCGCCGGAAGGGGCCGCCTTCCAGGCCGGGCCTGGGTCGGCGAGGCCGGCGCCAGCCTCCTCGTCACGTTCTGGTTCCCGGCCGACGCGTTCGGCTCGGCGCCCTTGCCTATGATTGCGGGCCTGGCCCTCGTCAGGGCCTGCTCGTCGTGGGCGGCCGATTCGGGCGCCCGGTTCCGCGAGCCTCTCCGGCTCAAGTGGCCGAACGACGCGCTGTGCGGCGACAGGAAGCTGGCCGGCATCCTGTGCGAGGCCGCTGGAGGAACGATATACGCCGGTATAGGCATCAACCGTACTCAAGAAGTCTTTCCTCAGGGTCTCAGGACCGAACCGACGTCCATACTGCTTGAGACCGGATCGGGACCGAGCGCCGGAGAACTGCTCGAGAGGCTCGTCGCCTCGTTCCGCGACCTTCGCGGCGAGGGCGGGCGATGGAAAGACGAGTACGAGTCGCTTCTCGCGTGGCGGGGCATGAGGGTCCGGTTCCGGCCGGGCATCGACGAAGACCCGATAGAAGGCGTAATTCGAGGCGTCGACGATTCAGGGGCCATACTGATAGCGCCGGACGGCCTCTCTGAGGCCCCCTCTTCGGCCTACCACTCGGGCGAGCTCCTCGTTCGTTATTGACGATAAGGCTTGGACATAGTAAGGTTTCGAAGTATGCTCACCACTAATGATCAGCCGAATCGGGACATCGACCGGGACGACGAGTCCTCGCCCTCCGGATTCTTTCAGAAGATCCTCGGCTTGTTCGGCATGGGTAGTCCCGACGCCGACAAGAAGCGGCTCCTGAAGAATATAGGCAAGGACCTGTCCCGATCCCGTTACAAGTTCTATAAGCCGAAGTCAGCGGAAGCCCTCCCGGGGCTCGCGAGGTTCTTCTACGAGACCTACAAGGTGATAGCCCCGGCCCAGGTCATGCTTACCAACGCGGCGCAGTCCGGCGCGCTCAAGTCATTCGTCATCGAGAGCTTCCTGACGCCCGAGCAGAAGCAGCAATCGGAGAGCATGACCGACGCGTCTATCCAGGAGAGGTCCAAGACGATGACCGTCAAGGCCCTGCAGGATAGCGTCAAGCAGTCGATGATATCCTTCTTCGCCGCGTTCGACGCCGAGAAGACCGCGCAGATAGACGGCGCCTACTCCACCCTGCTGTCGTTCATCAACTTCATTAATTTCGACTTCTTCTTCCTGCTCAAGAAATTCGACTCCAACGTCGCCGAGCGCAGCTTCGCGAACAATCCCAAGTTCGACTCCATATCCGCCGACTACATAGCCGACGACCTCCTCGATTTCCTCGAGGTATTCACGCCGCTCAACCTGGACGCCGACTGGAAGCGCATATTCAACGCCCTCAAGGAATACAGGAACATGGATATCATCCAGGTGGACGCGTGGACGAAGCTAGCGCCCGCGCTGGGCGAAGTCCGCGAATCCGGCATTCTCGAG
>PGXP01000224.1 GCA_002839205.1 Spirochaetae bacterium HGW-Spirochaetae-9 | reverse complement strand
GCAAGGAACTCATCGAGTGCTATTCGGGCAAATACGCCGGACATTCGCGGCTCCAGGACTATCTCAAGCTCTCCAACATAAGTCAGACATACCGCTCGCTCCACGAAGCGATGGACGATTTCGAAAAGCACATCGTCTTCGATGTCGGCAATTTTGTCTTCCACAGGACGTGGAATATCGGCCGCATCGCCAGCGTAAAGGGCGACGAGGTAACGATCGACTTCGCGAAATCCAGAGGGCACAAGATGTCGCTCAAGATGGCGATCGACAGCCTGATGCCCCTCGCCAAGGAACATATCTGGGTACTGAAGGCGATCTGGCCCAAGGACAAGCTCCGGGAAAAAATAAAGACCGACCAGGCCTGGACACTGAAAACCATCATCAAGAGCTTCGACAACCGCGCCGAACTCAAGCGCGTCAAGGCCGAACTCGTTCCCGCCGTTCTCACCGTCAGCGAATGGAACAGCTGGAGCACGAAGGCGAAAGAGATACTCAAGACTGATCCTTCATTCGGCAACGCGGCCGACGATATCGCGACGTTTATCGTCCGCGACAGGCCGCTTTCCTTCGAGGAAAAGGTCTATATCCAGTTCAAGGCCGAGAAAAGCTATTTCGACAGAGTCGTCTATTTCAGGGACTATATCGAAACCAACGATTTTGACTCGGAATACTTTTCCGAAATGCTCACCTATTTTTCTGGCTTTCTCAAGTCGTACCAGACGGTGGATGAACATGTCATCGCGTCCTACCTCCTTCTCAAGGAATTGGCGACAAAGTATCCAAGGATTCAGCAGCAAGTTGCAGCGGCAAAATTTGCCGACCTATTCGCCGAGGTGGAGAATCCCCTGTCCATTTACCTCAACATGAAGGATGCCGATCTCCGCAACGCCTATATTCTGCACATCAAGAATTTCATACCCAATTGGCCCGAAATCTATATAAAACTTCTTCCCTATGCCCGCTCGATGCGAATGCTCGACGCGCTGAAGAACGCCGATTACTCGGCCAAACTCAAAAAATTGGGCATGGATATTGTCGAAAACTACAAGGATTACCGCGAAGCTTTCATCTGGCTGATAAAAGATCTCCGCGATGAGCCCTGGTTCGCCGAGCTCGGGATCGTCTACGAGAAGATCCTCCTCACCCTCCTCCACATTCTGGACATAACCTGGAAGGAAATCGACAACCACAAGGACACTTCCGAAAATCGCAAGGTCAACCGCCTTGTACAGAATATTCTCTTCAAGGACAAGGTCCTTGAGCAGTTCCTCCTTGAAACCAACATCGAGACGACGGAACGTGTCTACGCCCTCCTTATGGACATCAAGGAAGTGGATCCGGCCATCAAGATCGATATTAAGCGAAAGATATCGGAAAAATATCCCAATCTGCGTTTCTTCGGCGAGGAAGAGAAGCTGACGGTTTCACGCGGACTCATGGTCACAGCCGAGAAGTACGAGGAAAAGCAGAAACTGCTCCAGAAGATCATGGAAGAGGATGTCCCTGCCAACCAGAAGGAAATCGCCTTCGCCCTCTCCCTCGGAGACTTGCGTGAAAACGCCGAGTACAAGGCATCGAAGGAAAAACAGGACGAGCTCAACGCCAGGGTTGGAAAACTCAAGAATGAGCTGGATCGCGCACGGCTTTTTGACAAAACCACAATTACAACATCGAAAATTTCCTTTGGAACGAAGGCGACTCTCATCAATGAACTGAGCGGAGAAAAAGAAGTCTATACGATTCTTGGTCCCTGGGAATCCGATCCGGCCAAGGATATCATCTCTTACCTCTCACCCTTGGGCAAAAAGCTCTTCAATCACAAGGTTGGCGAGCGGCTCAGCTTTTCCATCCATGACAGGAAATTCCAGTACCTCATCGATTCCATCGAGGTAGCCTACTTCTAGGATTGCTTCCTTCCACGGCATAAACAGCAAGAGGCTGTCCAGGATCATTGACCCTGGACAGCCTCTTGCTCATTGAAAGCAGACCGGCAACTCTTTTATTGGATGCGCCTGACTCCCGCCACTCTTTTCGCCCAACTTCCTTCCTGGAGGCTCGATATGATGACACCCGTTCGGGTGCCTTCGGAGGCCGCGTGGATAAAGGTATCGGCGCTAAGGGCAAGGCCGACATGGTATATGTCGCCTTCCAGGGCGAACAGCAGGATATCGCCTGGTTCAATCAGGGGGGTCTCTATGCCGAAGTTCGCATACTCGTCGGTTTTACGGGGGTATGGCCCTGCCTTGGGCATGGAGGATGCAAGCAATGAGGCGAGAAACCCCGAGCAGTCTACTCCCGTCCGGGATACACCGCCATACAGATAAGGAGTTCCGATCCAGGACAGGGCATCGGCTATGAGTAAAATCCTCTCCGATGCGAGGGGATCGGATGGGAGGGTCCTCACTATATCCTGAGCTTGAACATTTCCGGCGATAAAACAGAGTCCCAGCGACAGCCAGACCGCTGCCAGCCTAATCCTCTGCCTGCCCATCGGCCTGCCCTGCATAGCGGGCAAGGAAGTCCTTCCTGAAGTCCTCGAATCTGTCCTGGAGGATAGCAAGCCGTATATGCCGCACGAGGTCGCTGAGGAAGTGAAGGTTGTGCCTGGTTGCGAGGATAGAGTAGAGGATTTCTCCGTTGCGGTACATGTGACGCAGGTAGGACCGGGAGTGGTTGAGGCAGACAGGGCAAGAGCATTCGGGATCAATCGGCGAAAAATCCTTCTCGTAGATGAGTTTTTTGATGCTTATCTG
>PGXP01000223.1:1925-4689 GCA_002839205.1 Spirochaetae bacterium HGW-Spirochaetae-9 | reverse complement strand
TGCTTCGATGTCTGGGCTGCAGCCTCGGGCACGGAGATGACAAAAAAGCAGAGAGAAAGCGCGATAAAGCCCGCGAGACCCCAGGCGAGGGCGGAACGGCGCGAACCGGCTCTGAAACTATTCATAATGGAAATATCCTTGTTCGACGGCCTGCGCGTCAATCCTGACGACGCGCGGTTGAGCCGAATTCTCAGTATAGTACAGCCTGCCGCGCCTGTGAACATCCCCCCTCTCTATTGACCCGAGAGCGGGCAGCCCACTAGACTGAAGCCCGTATGAGAAAGGCACGATTCCTGGTTGGCAGCATAGCATCGCTGGTAAAACCGCTATTTCTTGGCAGCATCGCCGTAGGCGTCGGGCTTTCGGATTCGGGCGGCTTCGCTTCGTCCTTTCTCCGTTACCTTATTTTTCCCCAGCTTCTGCCGGCCCTCTGCCTCTTCTTTCTCTTTCTGGATGAGAAAAAATACGGTCCGTTCAAGCCCCTGGTGGCGGTTTTCGAAATCGGTTCACTGCTTTTTCTGGCTCTTTCGCTGCTGTCAGCGGCACAGAATCCGCAGAAACTCATGGTATCTACCGCAAGTTTTCAAGGCCTCTCAGGAACGGTCGTCGCCTTTTTTATCGCTTTTGTCATCGACATATTCTGCGGAGCTACGCTCATCCCCGGTGGAGCCACAGCACCGAGCAGAATTCCACCCATTCCAGGTGCCGGCGGCGACGTGACGGCCGAGACAAAGGAGCTATGATGGCCGCGATGCTCGAATTTCCAGCCTGGCTCAAGCCAGAGATCATTCCAGGCCTGCCCTTCAGGTGGTACGGCCTGATGTATGTCCTCGCCTTCGGCACTGCCTGGTTCCTCTTCAGGATGGAATCGAAGCGGCTGGGGAAGCCCTGGTCGGAGGATCTGGCCGCCAACTTTTTCCTCTGGGCTATCGTTGGGGTTCTTCTCGGCGGCAGACTGGCTGGCACCCTCATCTACGAGCCCACCGACTACTATTGGCGCCGTCCCTGGTTTATCTTTTGGCCCTTCGACGAGACAGGACGCTTTGTCGGCTATCAGGGCATGTCCTTCCATGGCGGGCTGGTCGGCGTCATCGGCGCCACCCTCGTCTGGTGCAAGGTACACAAGGAACGGTGGCTGGCCTGGGCCGACATCATCGCCATGGCCACCCCTCTCGGTTATACCTTTGGCCGCCTCGGCAACTTTATAAACGGCGAACTCTGGGGCAAGGTGACCGACAAGCCCTGGGGCATGGTATTCCCCTACGCCGAACGATTCTCGGCCAAGGAAGCATGGGTACAGGAAATCGCCGCCAGAGTCGGCATCACCCTCAATTCCATGAATGATGCGGTCAACCTCCCCCGCCATCCTTCCCAGCTCTATGAAGCCATTTTCGAAGGGATCGTTCTCTGGCTTGTCCTCTGGTTTATCGTCCGGAAGCGGCATAGTTTTGAAGGCTTGGCATCAGGCGTTTTCCTTGTCGGCTATGGCGCCATACGCTTTGTCATCGAATATTTCCGCGAGCCCGATTCGGGGCTCGGGTATGTCATCAAACTGGGCGACCCCGAAGCCTCTACCTACGCCTTCACTACCCTTCTCAACTTTTCCATGGGGCAGATACTGTGCGTCCTCATGGTAGCAGGAGGACTGATTTTCCTGATGCTGATGAAGCGCCTGGAAGGGCGGCGTGCCGAGGAAGTCCAGAAACTCACCTCCAGGATGTCGGCGCGAAAACTGCGAAAGAAAATCAAATGAGGCCAAGGGGACTGTCATGATCGTTACTCTCGTCCAGATGAACTCGATAATCGGCGACTTTGCTGGCAATGCCCGCAGGATTGTCGAACTGGTGAACAAGGCCGGCGCGGCAAGCGGAGCCGACCTCTTCGTCTTTCCGGAGTTGGCCCTCTGCGGCTATCCTCCCATGGACCTCCTCGACCAGGAGGCCTTCGTGGAAGGAAGCCTTTCGGCCCTGCGACGCCTCCAGAAGGAATTACCCGAATCGACAGCCGTCGCCGTCGGCTACGTCGATCGAAACCGCAGTGGTTCGGGCCGCACCCTCGTCAACGCCTACTCTGTCATAACGGGGGGGAAGATCGTCTTCACCCAGGAGAAAACCCTCCTTCCCACCTACGACGTCTTCGACGAAGCGCGCTATTTCGAGCCGGGCCAGGCGAGGAAGGTTTTCACTCCTCCCTTCGGGCGCATCGGCTTCGCGATCTGCGAGGATTTCTGGTGGGAAGCCCCACCCTCCCCCTCCTTCAAATATGCCATTGATCCCGTCAAGGAGCTCCTCGACACAGGCATCGACCTCCTCATCGTGCCGTCGGCCTCGCCCTTTGTGGCCGGCAAGCTCACGACGAGGCTCTCCCTCGCCCGGGGAAGGGCTCGCGAAGGCCATATCCCCGTGCTCTACTGCAACGCCGTCGGCGCCAACGATTCTCTCGTCTTCGACGGCCGATCCTTCGCGGTGTCGCCGGAAGGAAAAACGGTGGCTATGTGCGGCTGGGAAGAGGAATTCCTGAACATCGACACCCTGTCCATGGCATCGCAACTCCGGGGCGCCGACGGCGTGTCGCCGGCCAGCAGCGCGGATGGAGGAACAGAAGCCTACGAGGCTGTCGAGGAGATTCACCAGGCCCTCGTCGTCGGCATTCGCGACTATATGAAAAAATCGGGCTTTTCCAAAGCCTGCCTCGGACTCTCGGGCGGCATAGATTCGGCGATAATCGCCTTCCTGGCAGCCGAAGCCCTGGGCGCCGAAAACAT
>PGXP01000223.1:0-1847 GCA_002839205.1 Spirochaetae bacterium HGW-Spirochaetae-9 | reverse complement strand
CGCCATGCCGAGCCGCTTTTCGAGCCAGGGCTCGCTCGACGACTCTATAGAGCTCTGCCGGCGCGCAGGCATCCGCCTCGAGCGCCTCTCCATCGAAGCGCCTTTCAGCGCCTACCTCGACCTTCTCGCCGTGCCCTTCGCCGGCCGCCCCTTTGACCTGGCCGAAGAAAACCTCCAGGCGAGGATTCGTGGCGCCCTCCTCATGGCCTGGTCGAACAAATTCAACGCCATTCTTCTCACTACGGGCAACAAGAGCGAAATCGCCGCCGGCTACTGCACCCTCTATGGCGACATGTGCGGCGCCCTCGCCCCCATAGGAGATCTCTACAAGACAGAGGTGTACAGGCTGGCGACCCTGCTCAACAGGCAGGCTTCAGCCGCAGGCAGACCCGAGCCCATCCCCCTTCCCATCATCGAGAAGGCGCCCAGCGCCGAACTGCGTCACAACCAGAAAGACCAGGACAGCCTGCCTGAGTATGAGCTTCTGGACGTCATCCTGCGCCTGTATATAGAAGAGAACAGTTCCTTGGATGCAATAATCGCGAAGGGCTTCGACAAGGACCTGGTGCGAAAGGTGCTGGGGCTTACGGCCAAGGCCGAGTACAAACGAAGGCAGGCGGCGCCTGTCATCAAGGTTTCGAAGCGGGCCTTCGGCATAGGGCGCCGCCTGCCCCTCGCCCGTCACATCCACGAGTTGGACGACTAAGGGCTCTGCACAACTCCCAGGTCCTGAGGCCGGTTCGAGATGATGCCTGCGGCACCGAAGGCGAGGAGGCGCTCTGCATCGGCCTTGGTGTCCACCGTCCAGGGAAGCAGGGGAGGACGCAGGGATGCGAAAATTCGCTTCCGCTTCAGGAGCCCCTGCTCGGGCTTGAGGGCATCTACATTCCCTATCCATCGGCCCTCGCCATGCCTGAGAAACCAGTACAGTTCCGTCGATCTGGACCATATGATAGCCGTGGGAATGTCGGGTGAAAAAGCCTTGAACCTGCGGAGCGCGAAGGGATTGAAGGATGAAACGAGGCAGCGTCCTTCCATGTGGTGGTCGGCGATAGCCATGGCGAGGAGGCGCTCAAGCCCAGCGTCGCCCGCTGTCCTGCTCTTTATCTCGATGTCGAAATACTGGGCTGCACCGAATTCCTCCAGCACATCGCCCAGAAGGGGCATGCGTTCGCCGGCGAACGCATGCCCCTTCCAGATACCTATGTCGAGGCTCGACAGGGCGGTGTAATCGGCCCCTTCGATGAAAAGCGCCTCGGTTGGGCTGCCTGGCCCGGCGACAATCCGCTTGGTCGTATCGTCATGGAAGACGACGAGCTTTCCATCCTTCGTCAGATGGACGTCCAGCTCGATGCCCGGAATGCCCGCTTCCCTCGCAGCCCTGAAGGCCGCCATCGTGTTTTCAGGACAGATCGAAGAAAGACCCCGGTGCGCGAAGAGAAGAGGCCTGGGAAAATCCGGAAGCAAGGGAATGCGAAACCAGCTTGTCCGCCTCAATCGACTTTCTCCGAACCTACACCCATCTTCTTCTTCAGCGCGGCCAAGGGATCATCGGCCGAAGGATCGTCGACCAAAGTCTTCAGCTCGCGCTCGAGCCTGGCCTTTTCAGGATCGAGAGCCTCGCCCGTCATCATCGCCAGCTCGGCCTGAAGCCGATCGGGATCAATGCTCCTCTGTCTGGCCTTTATGCCCGGCAAAGCTTCCTTGATTCTCGCCGCGTCGCGCTCAAGCTCGACTTTGGCCGCCTGGATCGCCCCCAGCCTGGCATTCAGGCCGGAAAGCTGTGTTGTGGCAGCGGCTGCGAGCTCTGCCATTCCCCTGGATTCAGCAAGATTCACCCGCGAGGC
>PGXP01000222.1 GCA_002839205.1 Spirochaetae bacterium HGW-Spirochaetae-9 | reverse complement strand
TGGCCTGCGCCAAGGAGTTTGCTTGAATTCCAAACGGTCCACGGACAGAAAATCCCTGGATACGAAATACACGAGGAGGAACGGATGAAGGTAATCGATTTGACAATCCCATTGGGAATCGGCACACCACCATGGCCCACATACATTCCATTGCAGGTGCAATATTTCAAACGCCTTGCTCCGAATGGAGCGAATGGACAAGTGGTGACCCACTCGAACCATGTGGGTACGCATTTGGATGGAGAAATCCATTTCTACACTCCCGGGAAAGACATAGCCCAACTGGATATGGATTTTCTTGTCCACGATGGAGCCATAGTGGATTTGTCCGACGTATGCGCAGACTACGATGTGTACACCTCCAAGATGGTCGAGGATCGGGTCGAGGTACGGGAAGGGGATATCCTGCTCATCCATACCGGTTTCCACCATTATGGTTGGGACCAACCTACCGGCAACGAAGTGAAGTATATGATCCAGCATCCGGGCCCGGACAGGGAGTTCGCTGAATGGGCAAAACGGAAGAAGCTCCGATGGATCGGGGTGGATTGCGGTAGCGCCGACCATCCGATGAACACGAAGATCCGCGAATGGATGCCAAGACAGGCGAAGGAATGCGATGCGCATTTCCACAAGAAGTACGGCAAATCGTTGGAAGAGTTCTTCAGCGACGACAAGTACCAGCTCATGCACATAGAGATGTTCGACCATGGAATCATCCATGCCGAATGTGTTGGAGGTGATATCGACCTGCTGCTGAACCAACGCGCGGTAATTGGTTGCTATCCCTGGCGGTTTGTCGATGGGGAATCCTCGATAGCCCGGATTGTGGCCCATGTCGAGGACGATAGATACGAACAGCTCATGGCGAAGAAGGCGAAAGCCGAATTGACAAAATTCGGTGATGTCGCCGGTGCGCGGAATGCCTGGCTTCATGAGGAAGCCCGTAAACATCTGTAGGTAGCGGACCCTGGTGTCCGTGAAACCTGCGGAAACAATAAGACCCCCGGAGGGTCATCAAAGGAGCAGTATATGGCTATAGATACAATGGAACAAAAACTCAGACCACCTGAGATTCCACTGAAGCCGTATCCACCGAAAGTAATTACATTGGCGTCTGGTGAGAAGATGGTTGTTCGCGAAGCGAAACGTGAGGAAGTCGGGGCATTGCTCGGAACAATCTACCCTCTGATCGGCGTTCCCGCGGACTTCTACGACATAGTCGCGGTCCGCATGTACAGTGAAATCCTCGGTTGGTACCGGCATCGTGTGGCGAATGAATTCGTGCTCGTCGGCGCGATCGATGGGGAAATCGCCGGTATCGTAACCAGCAGGCATGTTACTCCCAAGCTGGGCATGAGCCTGCATACCCTGACAATCAAACGGGGCCTTCGGGTCGGAGCCCAACTGTTTGCTGCCAAGATGGAGCATCACCTCGATATCCTCGGTGAGGAGGAGGTGTATATCGTCGCGGAGAGTCCGAACGGATTCAAGCGATGGATGATCGAATACGAACTCGAGGACAGGTCTCCGCAATTTCCGGAAGTCCGCCATGAGTTGGGGGGAGTCCCCACGTACGTCCTCACCCGATCGTTGTGGGAGGCCGTCAGGGATGTGAAGTGTACGGGTACCAGACCGGTATCGGATACCGACCTCAAGGCATCGGCAAAGCTGAGTATGCCTCGCGAGTATCCACAGATTCCGGGATTCAAGAGGTAAACCATGTCTAGAGTAGGTGTTGTCGGAATAGGTCATACGAAATTCGGTAACCTTTCACAATATGATCTTGGAGATGTCATGGCGTATGCCGCCACAGACGCCCTGAAAGATGCAGGATTTCTCGAAAGGAGAAAGGAGATCGACCAGGTCATAGTCGGAAACATGGCCTCGGGATTGTTTTGCCATCAAAGCGCGGTTGCCTCTTCGGTGATCAGCAAGATGGATATGGAACCGGTTCCAGCGGAACTGGTCGAGAACGGTCCTGCCTCCGGTGCCAGTGCCATAAAGATCGGGTACATGGCTGTCGCTTCCGGCATGGCCGATATCGTGCTCGTAATCGGTGGGGAAGTCATGCGGAAGGTGACCGGTTGGACTGGAACAGAGTATGTCGCGACCATGTTGCATCCGGAAGCCGAATACGACATGGGATTGACCCTCCCTGGTTTCGGGGGAATGTTCACACGCATGTACATGGAGAAGTATGGTCTTACCGAGAGGGATCTGGCTTTGTTGGCAGTGAAGAACCATGCCAACGGAGCGAAGAACAAATATGCCCATATACAAGCCGAATGCACGATCGAAGCAATTGCCGACGGTCCCGAGGCGAATGTGGTCAATACCTATGTGGCTGAACCGTTGCGCATGTATTCGACATGTCCGGTCAGCGATGGAGCCGCCGCGCTGCTGTTGGTCAATATGGATTCCCCGAAGGCAAAACTGTTCTCAAAGAAGCCGGTTCGGATCGCCGGTATAGCCAGTGCGACCGATACCCATTGTGTACACAATAGGAAGGACCCGTTGAAGCTGGAAGCCGTGCGTATCGCAGCCGAGAAGGCCTATGCTATGGCAGGGCTGTCACCGAAAGACATCTCGTTCGCGGAACTCCACGATGCCTTCTCGATCTTGGAGTTGGCTATCAGCGAGGAAGTCGGATTCTTCGAGCGGGGCAAGAGTTTTCTTGCGGTACGCAAGGGAGAGACCGCGATAGACGGCAGGTTGCCGATCAATACCTCTGGCGGGTTGAAATCTAAGGGCCACCCGGTGGGCGCGACAGGAACCTCGCAGGCTGTGGAA
>PGXP01000221.1 GCA_002839205.1 Spirochaetae bacterium HGW-Spirochaetae-9 | reverse complement strand
GGTCGAGATACTCAAGGGCCTGCGTTCGAAATATCAGGACTACCACAAGGTCACCTATTCGGATGAAGCATTGGAGGCCGCGGTCCGGCTTTCGGCCCAGTTCATCACCGAGCGCCATCTCCCCGACAAGGCCATCGACGTCATCGATGAGGCAGGCGCCTTGGCCAGGATGAATGCATTCAAGCAGGGCGAAGAGAACGAGAGTTCAGTGATAGACATCAAGGTGCCCGAGATTGAAAAGGTGGTGGCCAAGATAGCGCGCATCCCCGAACGCTCCGTTTCCTCCTCCGAAAAGGACAAGCTCGGCACGCTCGAAACCTCGCTGAAGAGCGACGTTTTCGGCCAGAACGGCGCCATCGATGCCGTCGTAAAGGCCGTCAAGCGCAGCCGGGCGGGATTCAGGGCTCCCGACAAGCCTGTGGCCAACTTCCTCTTCGTCGGCCCCACGGGTGTCGGCAAGACGGAGCTCGCCCGCCAGCTCGCCAAGCAGCTGGGCATTGTCCTCCACCGGTTCGACATGAGCGAATACCAGGAAAAGCACACCGTATCGCGCCTCATCGGTTCGCCCCCCGGCTATGTGGGCTACGAGGAGGGCGGCCTCCTCACCGATGCCGTCAGAAAAACGCCCCATGCCGTCGTGCTCCTGGACGAGATAGAGAAAGCCCACTCCGACATCTACAATATTCTCCTCCAGATCATGGATTACGCCACCCTCACCGACAACCAGGGCAGGAAGGCCGACTTCAGAAACGTCATCCTCATCATGACGAGCAACGCGGGCGCGAGAGACGTGGGCAAGAACCTGATAGGTTTCGGCGACAGGGCGTTGACCAACTCAGCCCTGGATGACGCCGTCGAGAGGGCTTTCACCCCCGAGTTCCGCAACAGGCTGGACGCAGTCGTCCATTTCGGCAACCTGCCGATGGAGATCATAGAAAAAATAGTCGTCAAAGCTCTCGATGATTTCAGGGAGCAGCTGTCCGAAAAGAAGGTGAAGCTGGTCGCGAGCGAAGCCGTCATCAAATACCTGGCCGAAAAGGGCTATTCCAGGGAATTCGGCGCTCGCAATATCGGACGCCTCGTCGAAGACAAGATAAAGTCCTTCTTCGTCGACGAAGTGCTCTTCGGAAGGCTTGAAAAAGGTGGCACGGCTTCTGCCGACCTCGTCGGCGGCGAGATCGCCTTCAGCGTGGAGCCAATGGCGACTCAGCCTCCGGACGCTTCCTCCGCTACGGCTGAGGGCAAGGCGGAGACAGCCGAAGCGCATACCTAGCGATACCATGATACGCTTCCTGCGTTCGGTTCCCCGGCTCGATGAGGGCTGTTCCTACGCTTTTCCCCCGCTGGAAGCGTCATCACCGGAGGGTATCGTCTGCGCAGGGGGCAACCTCACTCCCGGCATCCTTCTCTCAGCCTACAGGCAGGGAATTTTCCCCTGGTACGAAGAGGGCGGACCCATTCTCTGGTGGAGTCCCGATCCGCGCTTTGTCATTCTTCCCGAGACATTCCACATCCCGGCGAGCGCACACAAGCTCCTGCGGCACCACCCCTTCCGGCTTACCGCCGACAGGGCTTTCCGGCTGGTGATGGAATCCTGCGCCTCCATCGACAGGCCCGGCCAGGACGGTACCTGGATCGTTCCCGATATGATCGATGCCTACGTGCGGCTGCACGAGCTCGGATACGCACACTCCGTCGAAGCCTGGGAGGGCGACAGGCTGGCGGGTGGCCTCTACGGCCTGAGTCTGGGCGGGGCTTTTTTCGGCGAGTCGATGTTCAGCAAGGTAAGCGGCGCCTCTCGCGTCGGATTCTTGAGCCTTGCGCTGGCCCTCTTCAAAAAGGGCTTTGTCCTTATCGACAGCCAGGTGCATACGGACTACCTGGCAGGCATGGGAGGCGTCGACCTGCCTCGCGGCGCCTATATGCATCGGCTTGGAGCAGCCCTGCAAATGTCGGACCATCGGGGCTCATGGGTCGAACTCTTCGGAGGACCATAGAATGTTTCACGTTTTTCCCCTACAGTAGTGGGCTATGGATAGGACATTCAGGACATGAAAATTACATTTGTGCAGCTTCCTGTTCAGGATCCCGACTGGGACGACGCGGTTGCCAACGTGCCTCTGGCGGCGGGATACCTCGCGGCCTACGCCGAATCCCTCGGCCTCCTCCAGCGCTCGGAGTGGGGCATGCTGGACAAAGAGGTGACAAACTGCGGTTCCGACTCGGCGATAATAGAATCGCTCACAGCCCTGGAACCGGACATGATAGCCTTCAGCCTTTACACATGGAACCTTGAGAGGAGCCTTTTCATCGCCGGCAAGGCAAAAGAGAGACTTCCGAGGACACGCTTCATAGCCGGGGGACCTGAAATCGTCGCTGGCATGCCCATCATGGACAGATCCCCTTTCAACGCCCTTGTATCAGGTGAGGGCGAGCTGCCCTTCGCGGAAATACTTCGCGACGTAAAGCAGCACAGGCCTTTGTCAAAACTGTATAAGGCCGATGACCTCCTCGATCTCGCCACCCTTCCGAATCCCTACCTTGCGGGGACCCTTCCCCTCCTCAAGGATTCACCTCTTCATATCGAAACGATGCGCGGCTGTCCCTACCGCTGCGCCTACTGCTTCTACGGGAAGAACTATCCCACGCTGCGACGCTACCCGCACGGGCAGGCTGTCGAACTCATCAAAAGAGCTTCACAGGCCGGCAGCTCGGAGCTGTACATCATGGATCCTTCCTTCCAGTTCGGCGCAGACCTTGAGCAAAGACTGGCCGATTTCGCCGACGCCAACACTGCGGCCAT
>PGXP01000220.1 GCA_002839205.1 Spirochaetae bacterium HGW-Spirochaetae-9 | reverse complement strand
TTTCCCGAAAATCTTTTGGTTTCCATTTCCTTTCCTCTCTAGTCCTGGCAATCTGCACCATTATGGTTTTATCAGCACTTTCAAAACCCCTTCGCTTCCCTTCTCCAGGATGTCTATACCCCGGGCGAAGTCCTCCAACGGCAATTGGTGCGAGACCAATTTCGAGACATCGATCCTTCCGGTTTCCAGCAAGGCGGTCGCTTGAGTGGAATTGCGCACCGAGGTGAAGCTGGAGAGGATATAAAGTCCCTTCTCGAAGATCGTGAAAGCGGGCAGGCAGAGTCGGGCATCCTTGTTCGGCACTCCAAAAAGCAGTATCGTACCGCCTTTGCGTACGAACCGGATCGATTGTTCCATAAGGAATGTCGCACCGGAGGCATCCACCACGACATCGTAGGCATCCTCCTGGAGCGAATCGAGCGAGCTCTCGACCCTGGCCGCACCGCACGCCTTGGCGAGTTCCAGACGTTTTTCGTTCCTGTCGACTTGTGTGATACTACTGGCTCCCTGCAACTGGATGGCTTGGGAGAGGAGCAGCCCGATGGGTCCGGCCCCGAGGATAAGCACGGAATCCGCGATCCTGAATCGAGCACGTTCGACTCCATACAGCACGCAGGAGAGGGGTTCGACAAACGCTCCGGTCTCGAATGGCATGGTGCCGATAGGGAAGGTTGCCTTCTCGGGTACGACCGCATATTCAGCCATACCACCCGGGAGTGTCACTCCTACACCGTTCCAATGTTCACAGAAATTCTGCCTGTTGTTCAGGCAACTGTTGCAGTTGTCGCAACTGATGTTGGGTTCGATCGCAACGTGGTCGCCCACCTTGAACCTGGTGACGTTCTTGCCGACTTCCTCGACAATCCCAGAGAATTCATGGCCGGGGATCACCGGATAGGTTCCCAAGTACTCTCCCCGGTAGATATGGATATCCGTTCCACAAATCCCCGACGCAATAACACGGATTTTCACATCATTGTCGGTAACTGGGGGAACAGGTACCGTTTTTACTGTCGCCAAACCCGGCTTGTCGATGACCAATGCCCGCATGTTCATATGAAGACCTCCTTCTTCGTTTCCTAAACCAACGTATCGCGAAAGGTACCCAAATCCCTGTATATCGATTTCAGGGAAGGATATACCCGTTCATACACCCGATACACCCTGCCGTATGAACGCATACGGTCATGGTCCAGCAAGACTTGTGCGCAATCCCTGCTCGTCATGGCTATCGCTTCGGGGATATCTTTCCATATACCGACCGAGACTCCGGCGGCCAGCGCCGCTCCAAGTGCGGTGGCCTGGGTGGGGAACGGATGCCGGTACAGTGGGATTCCCAATGTTTCTCCAATGATCTCTTGCCAGAAGGGACTGCGGACTCCACCGCCAAGCAGTGTGAAGCTCCGTATATCGATGCCGAGTTCCCCATACACATGCATGCAATCGCGCAAAGCGAATGCGACACCTTCATAGGTCGCCCTAAGCAGTGTCGGTTTGTCGGTCGACAGCGACAGTCCGATATAGGCACCTCGCGCATTCGCATCCCAATAGGGTGTCCGTTCTCCCATGAGGTAGGGTATGAACAGGACTCCCGAACTTCCGATCGGAACAGCCCGGAGAAGCTCTTCGGCCATCTCGTAGGAGTTCATGGTTTCCGTAGGAGTTTCTCCGAGCAGGTGGCGGATCCAGTCGAGAGCGATTCCCGCACTCTGAACGGTACCGCAGACATTGTACAAGAGCCCCTCGAGGTCGAGAAAATGCTGCATACGCATGAGCTGGTCGGGCACCGGGTTCTCGGCCAAGGTTGATATCCACGCACTCGATCCGATTGCTCCATAGGCTTGTCGGGTTCCCAACACCCCGGCTCCCCGTGTAGCACAAGCGGCATCGCCCCCGCCGACCGAGACCGGAATCCCCTCGGTCAGACCCATCATCACCGCCGATTCCCTGGAAAGGGTACCATCCAGTTCAGTCGATGCCTTGGGATGGGGAAACAGGTGGAGCGGCAGTTCGAGCGATTCGAGTACTTCGGTATCCCATACCTGCCGCTGCTGGTCAAAAGCCCCGGTCAAAGATGCATCCGAATAGTCGGTTGTTCCCAGTTGTCCGGTCAATTTGAAGCGGAGGTAGTCCTTGGCGTTGAGGAACCAGGCGCTCTTGGAGAATTCCGACTGGCGATATTTTTCCAACCACATGAGTTTGGGCAGGGACAGGTGTTCGTCGATACGGTTTCCTGTCCTTCGATACATCTCCTGTTGTCCCCAAAGTCTGTCGAGCCGATCGCATTCCCCGGTGCTACGTGAATCTGCATGGATAAGCGCGGGATGGGTAGGGTTCCCCTGGCGGTCTACGAGCACACATCCGTTCATGTGCCCGGTCAATCCGATCGCAACGATCGTGGAGGTTGTTGCCGCACAACGTTGCATCAACGTCCTCGAAGCAGCGACCGCGGCTTCCCAGAACCGATTCGGATGCTGTTGGGCCCAACCGGACTGCGGATATTCGGTTTCGTACGGTACCGATGCGGAGGCTATTGGGTTGCCCGAATCGTCGAATAGGGCAGCCTTGACACTTGTGGTACCGATATCGAATACCAGGATCGCCGTTGTCATCCCTTGACCGCTCCCATGGTGAGACCTTTCACCAATGCCTTCTGGGTCATCCATCCAAGGATGATTGCGGGTAATACCGCTATGGTCGACGATGCCGAGAGCTGGGCGACGAACATGCCCTGTTGTTCCCTGAACCGGGACATGTAGACAGGAAGTGTTGCCGTCGGATTTCCGGTCAGATTGAACCCGAGGAAGAATTCGTTCCAAATGAATAC
>PGXP01000219.1 GCA_002839205.1 Spirochaetae bacterium HGW-Spirochaetae-9 | reverse complement strand
CGCAGTTTGAACGGCTCGAGATACGCAGCCATCACCACAGGCTTGCCGGATCGCCGTGCATCCTTGATCAATTGGCGCATATGTCGATACCGGGTATGCGGTGGCCAGACTTCGATATACACAGCCTCCTGGTGGGCACGTCCGGTCGCCTCGGCAGGCCACCCACCTACATTGTTGAAAATGTTCACATCGCCATGGACCGCCCATTCATCGATGAGGGAGACGAATTGTGGGGAAAGTTCCACCAGCTGCCCGTCCGAATCCCACGCGGTTTTCGGAAACCCGTAGGTATCCATGTGGATTCCATCGAAACCCACCTGGGCGACGGCATACCGGTACTGGTCGAGGATACACGCGCGCCATGGCTTCCCCTCGGCACAGTCCATGATGAAGAACTTTCCGATCAGGTCGATCGTGTGCCCCTCATGGTCATAGAGGGCTTGTTCGGGATGGTTGTGGACATACTCGGCCTCTGCGGCGTATACCGCGCCATAACCGAGCGCACGCATCCTGCGGTCGTGCAGTTCGCCGATGAGATCGCGCACGACCTTGAGGTCGATGGTCTTGCCCATGGTATCCTGGTAGACATCGCTTTCGGGCACGTCGTGCCCAACCTGGGGACGGTACTGGTGGGGACGGAACGACCAATCGTAGAACTGCACGTGGGTGATATGGTTTGCGAGCAGGAAATCGACAGCCGCATCGCGCGAGTCGCTATCCTGTGGAGAAAAGTCGCTGAGAAATCCATACCGAACCGGTCCTTCGCCCCGATCGATGGAGGTCCGGGCCTCCCCTTCGATACCACCGCCGAGTTGGACCCGGGCATGGATTCCCAATCCGCAGGAACCTGAAGAAACAAGTGGCTCCAGGTCGAGCATGGTTTCGAATGAGACCTCGCCCGAAGCGGCGAGTTCCTCGAGTATTTCCGAAGAGAGGGGAAGATTGATGGTAACGATGGTCTCTGCCAAGCGGGTAATACGGAAACTCAAGGCTCCTGACGCTGCCCCGTCGGAGGGTATGTTTCCATGCAACCCGACACGAACGGGCAGCGTGAAGGCATCATCCGCCAACCTGGAAACGGAGGGACAAATGGAAAGGTGGAAATCATGTGCTTGTGCAGGACCCATGGTGTGCTCTCCTTTGGATATCCGCTACCCTTTGAGGGCTCCAGCTGTGATACCTTCGACAAAATAGCGTTGGAATACGAGGAATGCCGCGACGGCTGGCAACAGTCCGAGGAATGCGGCAGCGGCCATAAGCGGCCAATCGGCACCGTATTGTTGGAAAAAGAGCGAAATCGACAGCGGGATGTTGCGGTGGGCCTTGTCCTGGAGAAAAAACACCGCCTGGGCATAATTGTTCCACATGCCAAGTCCCTGCAGGATTACCACCGAGGAGGTGACCGGCCCGATCAAGGGGAAGGTGATCCGCCAGAAGGCCTCGAACCAGGAACAACCGTCTATGATAGCCGACTCCTCCAACGAGACCGGCATCGCGCGGATGAACGAGGAATAGAGGAAAATCGCGAACGGCATGGCATTCACCGCCATGACGCAGATCATCGCCCAGTAGGTGTTGATGCCTTTCAGCCGGATGAGCAGCGTGTAGAGGGGAACGGTGTTGATGATTCCCGGAATCATCATACAGAGCAGCAGGATGGTGAATATGGTGCGGTTGAGTTTGCCGGGAAAACGGGCGATGGTATAGCCCGCCATGGACGAGAGGAAAACCAGCAACCCGACACCCCCGGCGGTCATCACCAGACTGTTGAACATGGCCTTGCCGAGCGCCGAACGTTGCCAGGCGGTGATGAAATTCACAAAGTGGAAATCGGGCATCAACCGGATCGCAGCCAATCCGCCGATCGGACTTTTCAATGCCAGCAGGACAAGCAGATAGAAGGGGATGATGGCTACGCAAGAGATCAGGACGACAATCGCCAGCAGGTACCAGTCCAATCTGTTACGTGGGGACAATCGGGTTTTTCGTGCATCGGCAACGATCGTTGTATTCGGTTTCATCGTTCCTCCACCTTGTTGAAAAAGCGAAGCGAGATGAACACCGGTATCAGGATGATGAGGAACAGCATGAGTGCGACTGCTGTCGAGTACCCGGTCTTGTTTCCGTAGCACATCCGCAGTATGTAGATGCTCAGCGACTCGGTGTCATACCCGGGTCCCCCGTCGGTGAGGGCTAGGATAGCTTCGAATACCGAGAGGGATCCGATGATGTTGGTGATTATATTTATCTTCAACGATGGGATGAGCTGGGGAAATACGATATGGCGGAAAGTCTGCGACGAGGAGGCTCCCTCGATATCGGCTGCCTCGTAGTGCTCCAAGGGAATCGCTTGGAGCCCCGCGAGGTAGATGACCATGGTCATGCCCGCATACTGCCACACGTTCACCAACACGATGATCACCAGCGCCAGATTGCTGGAGAGCATCCAATTGCCCTGCCCCGATACTCCCACCCGTTGCAACAACAGTGCGAACAGACCCCGTTTGGGTTGCAGCAGCAAGTACCAGATGGATCCCATGATCATGGGACTTATGACCGCCGGCAGGTAGAGCAATGCCCGCACCACCTGCTTGCCGCGGAATTTCTTGTTGAGCAACAGGGCCAAGGCTAGTCCGCAGAGGTTCAACAGCGGCGCGCTGCCGAGTGCGAACAACACCGTCGTCCTGACATCCTGCAAGGCCCTGGCATCATGGAGGAAATCCACGAAATTCTGGAATCCGATGAAGCTGGGTGTGGAAAAGCCGTCCCAATCGGTGAAGCTGAGGACAGCTCCCTGCATCAACGGAAACAGGAAAAACAACGAGAAG
>PGXP01000218.1 GCA_002839205.1 Spirochaetae bacterium HGW-Spirochaetae-9 | reverse complement strand
ACCCGTTGCCCCTGTTCGACGCCCTCTTCGGCATCGCCGACTGCTACAGGGGCGTGGGCAAGCAGAGCAGCTCCTTGATCTACTGGAACAAGATTCTCGAAAAGGATCCCCGGAACAAGGTCATACTCACCAGGGCTGGCGACGCCTACCGCAACCTTGGCGAGCTTGAGAGAGCGGTCAAATACTACGAGGATGCCCTCAACATCGAATTCGATGTCTATGCCATACTCGGGCTTGCCGTCATAGCCCGCACCCAGGGCAAATGGGAAGATGCCATCACCAGCCTCAAGATGCTCATCCAGAATGATCCGAAGAACTACCGAATCTACATGGAGCTCGCCCAATGCTATGTGGCCGCCGGCCAGCGACAGCAGGCAGCGGATATCCTGACCGAATTCACGAAACTGGGGATCAAGAATCCCTTTGTATCGGAAGCCTTGATGAGGCTTTCTTCCAAGCCCAGCTGATGACTGTCTACCTCTCTGGCCTTCTTCCAGACGAGATTCTCTCCACCGTCGGCTTTGAGCAGCCATTCAGGGCAAAACAGGTCTATGACTGGATCGTGCGCGGCACAAGTGATTTCAGTGGGATGACCAATCTCCCGGCAGTCGAGAGGGAAAGGCTGTCGGCACGTTTCGGCAGGCTGCGATCCTCTTCCGTCAGCTCGGAATTCAAGGACGAGGACGGCTCCCTGAAACTGCAGATTCGCCTGCGTGATGGCGCCGCCGTGGAATGCGTCATTCTGGAGGACATTGAGGGAAGGAAGACTGCCTGCCTTTCAAGCCAGGTGGGCTGTCCCATGGGCTGCCAGTTCTGCCGCACAGGCCAGCTCGGCTTTCTGCGGAACCTTGGTCCCGATGAGATTCTCGAACAGTACTATTTTCTGAAAGAGCGGCGCGGCTTCATATCGAATGTCGTCTTCATGGGCATGGGCGAGCCCCTCCTCAACCTCGAAGCCCTTCGCACATCGATCGCCATCCTCTCGGATCCCCAGGGCATCGGCATGTCGCTGCGCAAGATTACCATCTCTACGAGCGGCATAGTACCCGGCATCCTCGATATCGCCGAGAACGGTCCAAAAGTGCGGCTCGCCGTATCGCTGACGACGGCCGACGAAGCGATGCGGACCGAACTCATGCCCGTCAACAAATCGTGGAACCTCGAAGTTCTCAAGGCTGCCCTTGTGGAATATCAGGCGAAGACGGGGGAGCGAATAACGCTGGAGGCTGTACTGACAGGCAACCGGAATGCCAGCGTGGAGAGCGCCCGCGCCCTCGTGCGATGGGTAAAGCCGCTCAAGGCCCAGGTGAATCTCATCCCCTGGAATGTCGTGCCCGGCCTCCCCTTCGAAACGCCCACCAATGCCCAGGTTAAGGCCTTCACCGAGGTGCTGGAAAAGGCAGGGCTCGTCGCCGTACAGAGGATGCACCGGGGACGAGGCGTCATGGGTGCCTGCGGGCAGCTCGGCGACACTCTTACAGCCGATCCTGAATCCCGGCAGCAGGAATCCTGACAGGCTTATTCACCCTTTTCGAAGCAGTTTTTCCATCTTCCTCGCCAGCCTTTCCTGCCGCTGCTGAAGAGCCTGCCGACTCTCCAGCGGCGCTGGCAATTCGGGCCGGGAGCCCTCGAGGATTTCGATCGCCCTCAAGGTGTGCCACATGGCCTGCTCGATATTTTTTTTACCATGTTCGTACAGCTTCGCTTTTTCGATGCAGCCCTCGCAGCTCCGCCCATCCATAGATTCGACAACACGTTCATAGTCTTCAAACCTGCCTTCCCGCCGGTACAGCCTCGCCAGGAGCCGCAGGGCTCCCTGGTCGCCATCAGAACCTGCCTCTTCAAGTATGTAAAAGGCTTCCTTGAATCGACTGGCTGCCCTGAGTTCGAGGGCGAGATGCCTGCTATACACCTTTTCGGCTGCCCATCGCCGCTCAGGCTCGGCCATGATCCTGTCTATCCTCAGAAAGAGCCTCGCGAGCGACCGCACATCGAGGAGGTTATGGGCGGCGATCCTCTCCATCGCGGCGAGGGATTCTTCGGAAGGATTCGGACAAGAGGCCGAATAATCGAGCCATAGCCTCGGTATGAGGAAACCAGGCACATCGCCTTCTCTCCCTTCGCATAAGACAGTTGCTTCCAAAGCCTGTAGGGAACAGGAGCCGAGGGTTTTCCTCCAAAATCGGCGTGAGGTATGCAGAAGGTCGATGTGGCCGAACGCGGGAACGGGAAGGCTGTTCATGATACAGCGAGTTCTCAGCAGAGGCAGATCGAAGGCCGCGCCGTTGTAGGTCACAAGTTCGGGTCTTTGGGCGAGGAGCTGGACTGTCAAGGCCAGGAAACCGGCTTCACCCGGAAAATCGTCGATGAACACTTGGCGTATGAAAAAGCTCCTGCCATCGAAGAATCCGATCGCGGCGAGGAAGGCAATTGTGCCTGTACCCCCAGAGAGACCTGTCGTTTCGAAGTCGAAGAAAGACAGCTGGCTGAAAGGCCTTTCCATGGAAATTGCTGGACCCTCGCCTCTCTTGCTCCGCAATCGCTGGTTGACGAAATGAGTTGTCTCGAAGGTACCGCCATTCTCTTCATCCAGGCTGAGGCCTGTTTCCACTATTCTCGTATACAGATGGGGTGCCATCCTTTCCCAGCCGGGAAGAAAGGCATAGCGCTCAGAGCGAACTGGTGCAGGGGGCCTCAAGGATGGAGCCGCCAATTCGGAAGCCTTGACGAGTCCACGTTCCCTGAGGCGGGACAGCCTGCCCTTTATCCCTGGCAAAGCGACCTACCCTCTCAGCGCCCGCTGCAGCAGGCGAGAAATTCGCCCGTCAGCGACTTGAATCCATGACCCC
>PGXP01000217.1 GCA_002839205.1 Spirochaetae bacterium HGW-Spirochaetae-9 | reverse complement strand
AAATAATTTTAATTGATAAATATTAATAAATATTGATTGACAAAAATTGCATTGTCGAATATTATTAGAATCAAGAAGAAGTCTTTCACGAGGCATTGACCGAAGTGAAAGCTGTTCAGTCCGAAAACAAGTGGACTTGTGCTGCAATGGGCAGTTCGGAAGTTGCCGTTGTCGGCCATCCGACCGATGTATGGCTTTTCCGGATATCAATGAATTTGAGCAGCGCCAGTGCTTCGGTTGTGTCGCATTCACCAGGCGAGTTCCACTTGATCATACTACCTGAAGCAGAGCCTTCTCTCTGGTTTCTCGAGTTATACAAACGGGGACGGTATCCGTTCCCTTGGGTGGTGGTGTTGCGAGGTGCCCCTCGCAACACCTAAATCCAAAGCTACTAATCAAAACAATCAACCTCAGCATAAACACCTGACCCTCTTGATTTGAGAAAGGAGGCATATGAAGTCCGTAGGAGACTTCAAGGACGCGACATGAATGGAGCATATACACGTGCTCTTTCGAAAACTCACAAGGAATCAGGAGGATTTCAATGAACAAGATTACACACGTAAAAAGATATGGTATTGCGCTGTTTGCAATACTGCTGCTGTCGATCGCACTGATCGGTTGCGATTCGAACACAAACCTCGACACGGGAACCGGTTCGGATCCGGTGGATCTCGGAGCGGCGGGAGATTACGTACTGCTGGCCAAGACCGGCATCTCGACAGTTCCAAACTCGGTCATAACCGGAGATGTTGGATTGAGCCCTGAAGCCGAAAGTTCCCTGACTGGTTTTTCCCAGACCGATGCCACTGGATATGCTACTTCGGCCCAAGTGACCGGACGATTGTATGCAGCCGATATGGCCTCGCCAACACCAAGCAACTTGACAACAGCTGTGTCCAATATGGAAACGGCATACACTGCCGCAGCCGGTAGGGTAGGTGTCGATGAATTGAATCTTGGTGCTGGAGAAATAGGTGGTTTGACGCTTGCTCCTGGACTGTACAAGTGGGATAGTGCTGTTACCATAAGCACCGATGTTACCCTCAGTGGCAATTCGACCGATGTGTGGATTTTCCAGATATCGGGAAACTTGACCATGGCGAGTGCCCAGAGTGTACTTCTTTCCGGCGGTGCATCAGCTGAAAATATCATCTGGCAAGTAGCGGGATTTGTCACCTTGGGGTCCACAGCACACTTTGAAGGTAATGTATTGTGTCAGACAAACATTGCCGTCGGCAATTTGGCGACTGTAAACGGTAGATTGTTTGCCCAGACAGAAATTTCTCTCGACCAGGCGACTGTCACGCAGCCGTAGACCTGAACAGTATCGATATTCGGCGTTGGTTGGATAATCCCGGCCAGCGCCGTTCTTTGTTCATGTGACAAGATCGGCTGCTTGCGTGGCCACCGGAGTCGTTGCCGCCTCTTCCTGTGGTTCAAAAGGAACCATTACCAGGCTACCCGCCATCGCTGTGAAAGGGGCTACCAATACCAACCCGAAACTGCCGACTAATGTATGAACCAGTTCCGAGGAGACATACACCATATTCAAGACATTCTCCATCGGAACTCCGCGAGCGATGAATGTCAATAACATTCCCATGTATCCTCCGGAATAGGCGAGCAGCAATGTGGTTGTCATGGTGCCGACAGCATGTCTTCCCACTGTAAGACCAGAACGGAACAACTCGGTGCGTGGGATACCCGGATACTTTTCCCGGATTTCAAACATAGCGGCTGAGATATCCATGGCCAGATCCATGACAGCCCCTGACGAGGCTATGAATATTCCGGCTATGAACATGTTGACCAGGTCGAGATGTCCGAATCCCGAATATGTCAACGACTCCAAGAATGGACTGGTCGCACCATTGAGTTGGAACCAATGGGTGAACATGATGGCTAGCAGCATGGTGGTCAGTACTCCAGCGAACGACCCGAGGAACGCGACGAGACCTTTGCTGGACAAACCACCTACAAGGAAGATGATCACCGCAGTCAGGATGGTCACTACACCAAAGGCGACCAGTACGGGAGATACTCCCCATAGGAATGCCGGAAGGAGTACTTTTACGATGATGATCCCTGTAAATATGAACGATACGATGGCTTTCAAGCCAATCCATCCCGATACTGCGATGAGACTGAGGAAGAATACCAGAACCAGGAATATTGTCTTGTCCGTGCGATAGTGGTCGATGATATTGGCATATGCGACCTGGGAATGGTCTGAGGTCAGGTCGAGCACGACAAATGCCCTGTCTCCGGGTTTGAAGAACTTGTCGAGTTCCTTCTTGCCGATCAACACATTTGTCGATTCCAGTACTTCCCCCTCGAATGGACCTCTCGTGATTCCGATCACCAATTGTTGCGCGCCTTCAGCCACCGGGCCAATTATCTTCACCAACGAATTGTCCACCTCTAGGATTGTGGCGACGGTCCTGGCGGATTTGTGGGATGTTCCGGAGTCGGTGAGTCCAGTGGGAATACACAGCAAACCGGCCCCCAATACAATCGAAACCACTATCAACAACAAGTCTTGTCTTCTGCTGTCCCTTTTATCCACAACTTGCATCATGTACATCTCCAAAGGGCATGGCAGACGAGATTCTGTCCGCCATGCCTGTGTATAGGGAATCTTTTGTCAATTGAAATCGGGTGAAATATCCATGGCAACCAGCAACTTCTGGAAGATGTCGGTATTGTCGTAGTATCCACCGAACAACTCCTGACCGGCGCCCATCGCGAATGTAGCTACAGGTACTCCTGTGTGGGAATACGAGGTCCAGCCTATTCCAGCCAACTGGTTGATGATCTGGGTGATCTTCACCGTCAGCGGCTCATATCCTCCATAGA
>PGXP01000002.1 GCA_002839205.1 Spirochaetae bacterium HGW-Spirochaetae-9 | reverse complement strand
GACGCCTACCGCAGCCGCAGTCTCAGCCGCCGCCGTTTCCCTGTCGCCGGTGAGCATGACGACGCGGCGGACCCCAAGGCCTTTGAGCTCGCTCACGATGGAGGCCGCTTCAACCTTGAGGATGTCGGCGACGAGAATCTGGCCGGCGTAGGTTCCGTCGACGGCCACATGAACCAAGGTTCCCGCCCTCGCCATTCCTGCTTCGATCGCTACGCCCTCGCTTTTCAAGAAGCCTTCATTGCCCGCGAGCACTTTCCGGCCATCGACGATGGCCGACACGCCGCGGCCCTTCACTTCCCTCACTTCGCCGACCTCGTCGCCATCTTCGCCCGCCTGACCCGCCTTCCGAATCGCCCTGGCTATGGGGTGCGGCGAATAACGCTCGGCGGCGGCCGCGTAGCGCAACACTTGTTCAGCGTTGAATTCATTGGCCGCGTCCACCTTCACCACCTCGAAGACGCCCTTCGTGAGCGTGCCCGTCTTGTCAAAGACGACCGTGTCGACCTTGAGGAGGGCGTCGAGGCTGTTCGCACCCTTGACGAGGATCTTGTGGCGGGAGGCGCTGCCCACGCCGCCGAAATAGCCCAGGGGAATCGATATGACGAGGGCGCAGGGGCAGGAAATGACGAGGAGGACAAGGGCACGGTAGAGCCAGTCTGAAAGCAGGGCGCCGGGGATAAGCAGCGGAGGAACGAAGGCGATGAGTGCGGCCGAAATGACGACGAAAGGCGTATAGTATGCCGCCACCTTCGTGATGAACTTTTCGGTAGGCGCCTTGTGTATCGCCGCGTTTTCAACGAGTTCGAGGATTCGGGCAACCGACGACTCGCCAAAAGGAGCCGTCACCTGCACTAGGATTCGTCCGGAGTCGTTGACGTATCCCGCCTTCACAGGATCCCCGCACTGTATGGACAAGGGAACAGCTTCCCCAGTGAGGGAAGATGTGTCCACGAAGGATTCTCCCTCGATCACTTTTCCATCCAGGGGAACTCGCTCTCCCGGCCTCACTTCGACGATCTCGCCGACAGCGACCGATCCCGGATCCACGAGGCGACCCAAAGAAGGGTTCGTGTTCCCGATGTGCGATTCTACGATACGGGCAAATTCCGGTCGGAGATCCATAAGCCTGGAAATTGAGCTTCTCGACCTAGCCACAGCCCTTTCCTGCAGGTATTCACCGATGGAGTAAAACAGCATGACGCCGACAGCCTCCGGCATTTGCCCTATGGCTATGGCTCCGAGTGTGGCGATTGCCATCAGGAACATTTCGTTGAATATTCGACCGCGGATAAGATCCGCCCCGGCTATCCTCAGGACATGAGCGCCAACAAGAAGGTAAGCAGGTAGGAAGAGGGCATAGTCGGCATAGGTACCGAAAGCGGCTCGCAGTCTCTCGCCCCAAAGGATTCCGGCCACAAGAAGGCAGGCTGAAACAGCGATGCGAAGGAGGGACCACCTGCCATAGCTATAGACCTCAGCAGCAGCACCTTCATCGGCACCGAGCACTTCTACCGCAGGGTCTATAGCCTTGACGAGAGCCCTCGCCTTCTCCTCAGCATCAGCATCGAGGGCCAGGGTTTTCGTCGCGAAATTGACGGTGGCAAATTCAAAGCCTTTATTTTTCCTGAGTTCGGTTTCTATCTTGGCTGCGCAATTGGCGCAATCGAGACCTTTCAATATGTACCTGGTCACTGTAGTGCCTCACTGAAACCTTTCGACATAATGGTTTCTGGCTGTCCGCGTCAGTTCCAGAACATGGTCGTCAGAAAGGCTGTAGAATACCTGCTTGCCCTCCCTGCGGGAACGCACAAGATTGAGGTTTCGCAGAAGTCGCAGGTGGTGGGAAATTGCGGGGAGGTTGGTATCGAGAAGAAAGGCCAGATCGCAGACGCAAAGCTCCTGCTGGGAGAGAAGATAGAGAATCTTCACTCTTGATTCGTCGGCCATAGCCTTGAAAAGCTCCGAGAGCCCGGCCACATCGAGAAGGGATGCTTTGAGTGCTGGCGCGTTATCCTGGCAGGAAATGCCGAATTGGCTGCAGATGTCCTCGTTCATGACATGCTCCTGCTATTTCACGTCAACGATTCATCAATTAAGCAATCGTTTAATCGTAAAATAGCGCAGGAGCACCTTATTTGTCAACCGGTCTCAATACCGATGAGATTATTAGAGAACGTTTTCTGCCCGATAACGACCTTTCTGGCATAGGCTAAAAGGCCCCTGCCAGAAAAATGCTCATAGATTACTGCTTCTTATAAAACACATATTGGGAGGGTTCCCACTCATAATCTTCAGAAAAATGCATTCGAGTTATAGCATTTCCTTTCAGCGACAGCATTGAAGTGCTCCAATCAGGCCCTTTCCCATATTCGATAAAAATCGCCCTCGTTCCATCACCGCTGATGAATAATTCATGCTTTTGATTAACAAACTCAATAACAAAGTACAGATCCCCTTCTTTTATAATCTTGATACTGTTTGCATTATCCTTAAGGACCCAAACGCCTAGAAGCTTATCTTTGTTATCTGCTCCTGCCAAAGAAGTCAATAATAAAAAAAATACCACAGCAAGAATGACTACTCTCCGCATATTCCCACACCTCCTTTTTATCGATCAAAATCCCAAAATTTCGGACTATTTTTTTTCCCCCAACGAGCAGATTTGGCATCCTTATAATGATATCCTCTTGAACCTTCCCATTCATCAGAAGTTGGTGTTTCGTTGTTGTATCCCTGATGAAACAAATCCGCTGAACCATCATCATTACGACGTACCAATGCCACATGGTTATTATCGATGAATTCAATGCTCCAGCCTAATGGCATTTCGTCTGTCAATTCTCCTGATAGTATTTTCATATGCTCCGCAACACTCGTCGAATGAGCATCACGCCATCTACCAGAAATATCCATACCCCCATCCTTCAATGTCTCCTGTGCCCAAATATCACAATCATTTGCCCCTTTTTTATACTTTTGCCCCTTATTGTTCATGCAAGAATTAAAATATGGATCATACTCCGGGTCATGGCAGGCTCGCGGCAGACCGCCTTCGATTTCTTCCATAGCGGCATCATCCAGCAGTAAACCGTCGAGCACAATAGAAGGGACGATAACCTCGGATGGCTCCGTGGCGAAGGCAGTTTGGGCGGTAATGCCGAAGGCCACGAAAACGACAAGGATCGCCCAGCAGCGTAAATTTTTCATGTCCACCTCCACAAACGAAATATGGAAAATTGAAGCGACGCTTCAATTCCCACACGCGCCCAAGGCGAGGCGCTGCTTCAAATTGAGAGAAAATTTTTACAGCTCATCGCTTTTTTTTTACTAATGCTTGTGCAGTATCAACCTGTCGACCGTACATTGTGTCGACGTACTGAAGCTGCTTTTTATGTTTTCTACATGCTTGTAGATTTCTTCATGATTCGCGCAATTGTTTTCCAGCGACCATATGGCGGCACCTTTCACCTTCATCATTTCGAAAGTGCTCTTCTCGGATTCGACAATATTGCCGATCTCCACTATTTTGGGCCTATAATATTCATTCAGAAATAAATGGAATGAGACTCCATCAATGTTATACTCACACAAGACAGTCTTATTGTCTTCACTGACTCCAGAATATACTTCTTTCAACAGCTCGATCAGGCGCTTAACGCGATCAGTGCCACTATTGCTTCGCAAGAAAAAATTGATCTCATTTCTGAATTCATCATCCATTTCAAAAACACTGACGATAGCGGTTATCGCGGAAAAATCTTTATTTTCAAAATATCGACTCCATAACAGATCCAAATCTTTTGCGGTTTTAATTGAATTTTGAGAAACGCCGATAGAGGCGCAGATGATAAATAGGACAGAACCCACAGATCTTTTCATCGTCGCATCCTCCGATTTAGTGCAAAAAACTTGAAGCATCGCTCCACCTTATATACGTGCAAGGCATGAGGCTTTGCTTCAAAGGGGGTGCATTCTGCCTATAAAACTCGCGATTATTCTTCTCATTTTTTCTAATATCATCGACAAGGAATCGCTGCGCTTCGCATACTGCGCCGAGCAGGGCTACGACAGGTCTTGCGGCCTGACGACACTTGCCTATTTCATGGACAAATTCTGGGACGTACCGGCTGATGAGACAGCGCTCGCCCGAGAATTTTTCGCGGAAAAGCTGGCTGCAGGCGACTTGACGGTGAGCTTTGCCGATATGGCAAAAATCCTGGAATCGAGAGGCTTTGCGTGGAAAGCCTTCAGAATGAATTTCGAACAATTCACCGCGGCTTCGGAGCGTTACACTCCTCTCATCGTTCATTACAACAAGCCTGAAGGCCATTTTGCCCTGGCCCTCGCGACAGAGGATGGGCTGGTCATCGTCGCAGATCCCGCCGAGGGGACTATAGCCTTGGAGCGCCACGCTTTCGAATCGAAATGGTCGGGCGCCGTACTCGTCGCCGTCCTTCCTGCACTAGTCCCGAATCGTAAACTCCTTGCAGAATCGGTGGGCGTTGTGCGCGAAAGAATGGCGCTTCTCGACAGGGTGGCACGCCGTGGTACCGGTTTTTCTTGTTGGTAACGGCTATGAGGAGTCTTTTAGCCTGCCTGGCGATGTTTTTCCTCTTCGGACAGCAGACTGCATCCCAGTCGGCACAGCATCAAAGAACCGGCGTCCAAAGCGACCAAGCCTGGCAGTTCATGGCAGGCCTGTCGATCGACATGGTTGCCGCGGCAGGAATGGAAGATGGTGAAGCTCTGGAACTCGATCCTTCTATTACCTTCGAAGCGCTCTACAAACAAAGCATCGGTGTATCGGTTGAGCTGCCTGTAATCGCGCGACTCAGTTTGAGCAGCCTAAATTCGCCCGGATCGGCACATGCTGCCGCCTTCGGCGATCCCTCCATGGCCGTCGCTTACACGTTCCGCGCGGGCGACTGGCGGCTGGGCACCGAGCTTTGCTATACCCACCCCCTGGGGATTTGGAATGACTACGAGGCGAACGAAAAAAATATCGCTTCTGGTTCCGGATACAGAAAGCTCGGCGCCACGCTCTCGGCTGTCCGCTATCTGGATCCTTTGGTCGCCGGATTCGCAGCGAGTGTTGATACCCTTTACGACAGAAGGGAAAAATCGGGATCAATGTCGCTCCCCCTTGTGCTGACGGCGAGCATTTTCGCCACGGAAGCGCTCAATTCAATCGTGGCAATTTCCGGCGGCCTTTCCCAGCGCCTGGCCTGGCCTCGCTGCCTGAATGGCATATCCATCGCCGAAGGCTACTCGCACTCCCTCTCGGGCAAGCTCGCGATTCTTTTTTCGGAGGGCGCAGGCACGGCAAGCTTTGGCCTGGCAAAACAATTGAGCGATAGTGTGTCGCCCATTGTTTTTTCGCTTGGATATTCGCTCAGGCTCGGGGATAAGGAGGGCTGAGTATGATCGCTGCACGTACAATGAAAAAAATCGATAGATTCATCATGGCCATCCTGGTATGCTCACTATCCGTCCTGTCATCATGTCGGGCCGAATCCTCGGATTGGTATCCTACCGGAAAGGCGACGATAGCCTCCCATTTCGAGTATGAGAATTCCGGCGGAAGGGGCTGCGTAGTAACAATCGAGATTAGCAATACAGGCATATCATCGATCACTCGCTGTACCGTATCGCTCTCGATGGCTACCGAGGCTCGAGTATATCGGCAGACTGCAGTGAAGGAGATGGTCATTCCTCCGGGCAAGCGGGCATATTTCGATATAGATATAGCTTTCGTGTCAGAAGATGAATCGCTCAAGGAATCAGGGCTTGCGATAGAGGATTCGTTTTTCCTATGAATTCCGCGTATGTGCAGAAAAAAATGGGGTAACCATTTCAGGTAACCCCATAGATTCGGCCGAATGCATCGGCGTCCTGTTCTATTGTCTACAAAATCCACATAACGCTAGCGGGAACATACGTGATGATCATGAGGACGAGGATCATGGCTCCCAGGAATGGCCAGGTTTCCTTGATAGTGTCCTTCAGATCGGCCTTGAGTACGCGGGATGCGGTAAAAAGCGTCAACCCGAAGGGAGGGGTGAGCATGCCGATCGCGAGATTGGTCGTGAGAATGATGCCGAAATGCACGAGGTCGATCTGCAGCACATCCAGGATAGGCAGCAGCAGGGGCACGAGGATGATCTGTATTGAGCCTGATTCCATAAACATGCCCGCGATAAGGACGATGATGTTGACGACAAAAAGGAGGGTGTACTTATTCATTCCGATGGAAAGCACGGCCTCGAAGGCTTTCTGTGGAATCTGCATGTAGACCATGGTCCAGGCAAAGAGCGATGCTGCAGCCACGATGATCATGATGCCCGCTGAGCTGATGGCCGACTGGAGGAATATGCCGGGCAGCTCCTTCAGCTTAATTTCCTTGAACACGAAAACGCCGATTATTATGGAATAGATGACAGCAGCAACCGCCGATTCGGTAGGGGTGAAGACGCCGAGAAAGACGCCTCCCACGATGATGACGGGCGTGCCGAGGGCGACGAGGGTGTCGATTACTACTTCCTTCACCGACTTTGTGCCGAGGCCCTTGGACTCGCGGGGAATCTTGTGCTTTTTCGCGGTGAGGTAGGTAACAAGCATCAAGGCGCCGCCGACCATGATCCCCGCGGGAAAGCCTACCTTGTAGAGCTGGCCCACCGAGGCCTTGGACAGGGTGCCGTAGATGATGAAGGCTATGCTCGGGGGGATGATGATGCCAATGGGACTGGCCGAACCCACGATTGCCGACGCATACGCTGGTTTATAGCCATGATCCTTGAAGCCCGAGATCATGACGCCGCCGATGGCGGCAGCCGTGGCGATGCCAGAGCCCGAGATGGCGGCGAAGAGCATGCAGGCAAGGATGGCCGTCATGCCCATGCCGCCTGTCACCTTCGATACGAAGAGTCCCGCGAAACCGATGAGACGCTTCGCCAGGCCGCCCTTGTTCATGAGGTCGCCAGCGAGAATGAAGAAGGGAATGGCCAGCAGAGCCGCAGAATCGATGCTCGCGAAGAAGCGCTGTACCGCAGTGGTAGGGTTGATGCCCGAAGCGAAGATGGTGAGGAGGGCCGAGCCGCCCATGGCGGTGACGATGGGCGCGCCGACAGCCAGGAGAACGAGGACGGAACCAAAGAGGAGCAGGGTCATGATTGGACCTCCTGGGCTGATTTCGCCTCCCGAACTCCCTTGAGGATTCCGACGAGTGTCTGGAATATGAATACCCCGAAGGCAGGCGGGAAAATCCAGTATACCCAGCGCTTAGGTATGCGCATGTTGGTGCTCACCTGGGTGCCGGCGAGCTTTATGAACTTGAAAGCGATGAAAAACATCGCGACGAAAAATATGAGGGAAAGCACTTGCTGGAAAACAAGGAGCCAGGCTTTGGGTGCCTTGGGCAGATATTCCTCGAGCACGCTCACGTTGATATGGCTCCTGCGCTTGGCTATCATCGCCGCCCCGATCATGACAGCCCATATATCGGCGTAGCGGGTGAGCTCTTCCGTCCACATAAGGCCAGTCCCGAAAACGTATCTCAACAGAATCTGCGCGCCATAGGTGACCGTCATCAACATGAACAGCGCTATGATGACCCAGCCGCAAATCTTGTCAAGGATGTCGCTGGTTTTCAGCAACGCTTTCATATCGATACTCCTTGCTTCAGGCATGCGAGAAAAGGCTGTCCCGGAAGTTGGTCGCTACCGGGACAGCCCCTCAAGAAAATTATTTATCCGTCCGGATCACTTAATCGCCAGGGTGGCGTCGTAGAATTTCTTCACGTCGCCCTTGGCATACTTGTTGATGACCGGCTGGACGGCCTTTACGAAGGGAGCCGTATCGAGACTGTTGAAGATCATGCCCTTGGCGATGAGCTCATCCTTGGCCTTCTGCTCGTTGCCTTTCTGCTCCAACCCGAGCTTGTAGGCTGCGTCCGTGGCGGCTTTCTGGATGATGGCCTGGTCGGCGGCGGGGAGTTTCTTGAACCAGTCGCCCGATGCCAAGAGAGTAGCCATGGCGAAGACATGGCCGGTTTCGGAGACGTACTTCTGCACTTCGTTGATTTTGTAGTCGCGGGTGGTGATGATGGTGTTCTCGTGGCTGTTGACTGTGCCCTGCTGGAGAGCGGTGTAGACTTCGGACCATGCCATCGCTTGCGCGTTGGCGCCCATCGCCTTGAAGGCTTCGACGAGGACGGGACTCTCGCTGATGCGCATCTTGAGACCCTTGAGGTCTTCGGGCTTGGTGATGGGGAACTTGGCGTTCGTCACGTGGCGGTAGCCGCGAGGCATCAGGGAGAGCGACTTGAGGCCATACTGATCAGAGAGGTCGAGGAGATCCCTGGCTGTCTTCGAGGCGATGAACTTTTCGACATGGTCCCAGCTCCTGAACAGGAAGGGCATGTCGAGGACGTTGATGGCTTCGATGAACTGGCTGGCGTCGCCCGAGGTGATGACGGCGAACTGGAGGTTGCCGGCCTGCATGGCTTCCATGAGGGGGCCTGAGTCGCCGAGTTGTCCGCCGCCGTAGATGACGATCTTGTACCTGTTGTTGGTAGCCGCTTCAACCTGAGCCTTGAATTCCTTGGCCCAGTTGTCGTAGGCGGTGTTGGGCGCGGCGATATGGCCGAGCTTGAGTTCCTTGACCTGGGCGAAGCTGCCGGCGACCGCGCCGAACATCATCGCGACCACGAGAAGAGCGATAATCCCTTTCTTCATGATGATTCCTCCTGAAAAACTCTTATGTGCTACAATGTAGCACAGCGTTCTAATATAGAATCTGCGTGCAGTCTAAGCCCGCTTTTCACGACTGTCAATTGTATTTCGCTAAACGCTCAAACCTGCCTGCCGGCAGCCTTCGCTAGGTCATAGGCTACCTGGATGATCCAGTCTTCCTGGCCGCCGACAGCCTTGCGTTTTCCCAGCTCGATGAGGATATCGCGAACATCGACGCCGAAGCGCTCAGCTCCTTTTCGTGCATGGAGCATGAAGCTCGAGTAGACGCCCGCGTAGCCCATTATGAGGGAGTTGGAATCGTGGCGAGGCAGAGGCTTGCCCTTTTCCACCACGAGGGGAAGGAGGACCTTCTCGGCCGCGTCCATTGTCTTGAAGAGATCGGCGGCAACATCGGCGCCGGACTTCTTCAGCGCGCCTACGAGCATTTCCGTAGCCGAATTGCCGGCCCCGGCGCCCATGCCTCCCAGTGAGCCATCGATGTAGGTGGCTCCGGCCTTGACGGCGGCGAGGGAATTGGCGACGGCGCAGCCAAGGTTGTCATGGGCGTGGTGGCCGACGGGAACCTTGAGGGCGGCCTTCATGGCCGCGACGCGTTCGCCTACCTCGTCAGGGAGAAGGGCTCCCGCCGAATCGGTGGCGTAGACGACGTCGGCGCCGTAGGATTCCATGATGAGAGCTTGCTCCACGAGTTTGGCCGTGTCGGCCATGTGGGCCATCATGAGGAAGCCGACGATGAACATGCCCATCTTCTTGGCCGCCTTGATGTACTCCTCGGAGACGTCGGCTTCGGTGACGTGGGTAGCCACACGCACGATGGTGGCGCCACGGCGCTGGGCTTCTTCGAGCAGATCCAGGGTGGCTATGCCGGGAACGAGAAGAACGGCAATCTTCGCATTCTTCACCGCCTTGGCTGCCGCTTCAACGAGGTCGAGCTCGTTTTCGAGAGAAAAACCGTAGGTGATTGAAGCGCCGCCCAGGCCATCGCCGTGGTTCACTTCGATGATGTCGACGCCGGCCTCGTCGAGCGCGGCCGCAACCTTGGCCACATCGGCGCTGGTGTACTGGTGGGAGACGGAATGACTGCCGTCCCTCAGGCTCGTGTCGGTTATATAGACCTTGCTCATCGTTTGCCCTTCTGGATGCGCGCCGCGAAGCGCTCCGCGACATTCACCGCAGCCGCGTTGATGATGTCCAGGTTGCCCGTGTGCTTGGGCAGGAAATCGCCCAGGCCTTCCACCTCGATGACGGTGGTGATCGTGTCGCCTTCGAGAATTGGCTCGACGAGGAAGCGGTAGCCGGGAACGTAAGTTTTAACCTCGGCGAGGATCCTGTCGATCGACTCGCGAATGGCCGTCAGATCGGGCTTGCGCACCCTGCAGAGGATGGTGTTGCGCATAAGGATGGGAGGCTCTGCGGGATTGAGGACGATAATGGCCTTGGCCTGGTCGGCGCCGCCGATGACCTTGAGCGCCTTCGTCGTCGTCTCGATGAATTCGTTGAGGTTCTGCCGCGTGCCCGGCCCAGCGCTCTTTGAAGAGATAGAGGAGACGACTTCTGCATAGTAAACGTCGGCAGCGCGATTGATCGCGTAGACAATGGGCGAAGTGGCCTGTCCTGCGCAAGTGACCATGTTGACGTTGTCGAGCCTAAAGATTTCCTCGCTGAGGTTGACCGAGGGCACGACATAGGGGCCGACGGCGGCAGGCGTCAGGTCGATGGCAATCTTGCCGGCGGCCTTGAGCCTGGGGGCGTGGACAAGATGCGGTCCGGCGCCGGTGGCGTCGAACACGATCCTGATGTCCTCGACCTCGAGCATCTCATCGATGCCCTTGATAGTCGTCGGGATACCGAAACCCTTGGCGATCTCGATGCCGGGGGATTCCTTGACGCCCACCACGTAGGCCACCTCAAGGAAAGGGCTCCTCCTCAGCTTGAAGAGGAGGTCGGTGCCGATATTGCCGGGGCCGATGATGGCCGCCTTGATCTTCTGTGCCATTATTCAGTTCCTTTTAGTAGAAAGCGACTTCGACGGAGCCGAGGGTCGAGTAATCCGCCCTGAAGCTGTCGCCTTTGCCGGCGCTTATGGCCGCGGAGAGGGCGCCCGAAAGTATGACCTCGCCCTTCTTGAGCATGGTGCCGTATTTCCGCATGGAGTTGGCCAGCCAGGCCACGCAGTAGGCGGGATCGCCGAGGACGTCGGTGCCCTTGCCCGAGTTTTTGCGCTCACCGTTCAGGGAAAAAACCATGACTTCGGCCTTGAGGTCGATCTCGGCGATCTTCTTCCTCACCGAACCCAGCACGTACCTGCCCGAGGAGGCGTTGTCGGAAACTGTGTCGCAGTAGCCGATCTTCCAATTGCCGATGCGGCTGTCCACGATTTCAAGCGCCGCCACGACGTAGTCTGTGGCTGCGAGCACGTCGGCTGCCGTTATTTCCCCGGCCATATCGAGGTCGCGGGCGAGGACGAAGGCTATCTCCGCCTCCACCTTGGGCTGAACCATCGTGGCGCGCTCGATGCGTCCATTGGCCGCTTCCATGTCGGAGAAAAGGTGGCCGAAGTCGGGCGTTGTGACGCCGAACATGTCCTGCATGGGCTTGGAGGTCAGCCCGATCTTCTTGCCCGATATCTTCCTGCCGGAACCGAGAGCCCGCTCGATATTGCGCATCTGCACGGCGTAGGCGTCGTCCACGTCGATGGCCGGGTAGGTAACGGTGAGTTTCTCGATGGGGACGCAGGTTCTGGAGGCGGCGTCGAGGGCGTCGGCGGCCGCGACGATTTCAGCGGGTGCGAGGGCCATCAGAAGACTCCCGCGAGGAAGGACTCGACCACGGCGCAAAAGCGCGCGTTCTGCTCGATCTGGGTCCAGTGGCCGCAGTTGCCGAACATGTGGAGCTGGGCGTTAGGGATGAGCCTGAAAAGCATCTGGGAAGTCTCGACGGGAATTACCTGATCCTCCCGCCCGTGGATGATGAGTGTGTCGTGCTTGATGGATGCTATATCGGCCGAGGCGCAGGCCATGGCGTCCACGCTGCGCTGACGGGGCGCGGGAAACATGGAGCCAAAGCTCTCCTGATAGCCGGGACGGATCGAGGCTTCGTAGCGCATCTTCACCAGATCCGGCGTGATGATGGCCTTGTTCGAGACAAAGTGGGTGAGGGCATCGGCCATGGCCTCATAGGAGGGCTCATAGCCCCACACTCTGTCGAGCCACTCTGTGATGGGGAACTGGACGCCCATGGCTCCCATGAGGATGACCTTGCGGATGCGCTCGGGATAGTGGATGGCCATGTAGAGGGCGAGGCCTCCCCCGAAAGAATTGCCCACCAGGTCGACCTTGTCCAGCTTCATGGCGTCGAGGAAATCCTTGAGCTGTTTGCCCCAGACATCCATGCTGTACTTTACGCCGGCAGGCCTCTCCGTATAGCCGAATCCGATCATGTCCAGGGCGATGACTCTGCGGGTGGCAGCGAGCTTGGGAAGAACGAGGCGCCAGTTGGCCCAGGCGGTTACGCCGGGTCCGGAACCGTGGACGAAAACGACGGGATCGCCTGAACCCATGTCGTGATAATTGACGGCAATGCCCCCCGCCTGGATCGATTTTCCAATTTCTGGATTGCTCGTAGCCTGCTCTACCATGCTCGTATCCCTCCTAATCAGGAATTTGTGCTACATTACAGCACGCTGTTCTTATATATAGACATAATAGCCATGCCCCTTAAATCTGTCAAGAAGGAATTTACTCTATCAGTTGGATTTATATCCGAGAGCTCGAGAGATGGAGGCGGCAGCTTCCGCGATCGTTTTATCGATGATTGCGAGTCGTTTGGGCGTAGCGCGGATCGTGGGTGCAGAAACACTGATGGCAGCACAGACCTTGCCCTTGCTGTCGCGCACAGGTGCCGCCGAGCAGATAAGGCCGAGCGAAAATTCCTCGTTATCACCAGCCCTGCCCTTCTCCCGTATCGCCGCCAGCTCAGCCATGAACCTGACCCGGTCGGTAATCGTCTGAGGCGTACGGGCTACGAGCCCAGCCCCAATGACCCTGTCGATTTCCTCTTCGGTCTGGAAGGCCAGCAGGCATTTCCCTACTCCGGTGCAGTAGGCAGGATTTCGCTTGCCGATAAAGGAGGCAATGCGTAGGGTGTTGTCCGATTCAACCTTGTCAATATAGATGACTTCGCCACGCTCATAGATAGCAAGATGGGCTGTTTCGCCCAGCTGCTCAACGATTGAACGCAACAGGGGGTGGGCTACACGCGCAACATCGAAGCCGGCCAGCTTGACGTTGCCAAGATCGAGAGTCCTGAGCCCCAGCCTGTATTTGCCATTCTCGGGGTTCTGTTCGACATAACCGCGGCGTTCCAAAGTACAGAGCAGACCGAAGGCCGTGCTCTTGTTAAGGTGAAGTTCCCGGGCCATATCGGAAACGCCGGACTCAGGTCGTTCTTTGGAGAAGAATTCGAGAATAGTGAGGGCACGATCGACCGATTGGATGAATCCTGAAGGTCTGGGTGTCGATTTTTCGGATGTGGAAGCCATGGGCTGTATACTAAAGCCCAACCGCGGCTCTGTAAAGTCGGTAAAAATTGACAGCCAAGGGAAGGGATGCTAGGCTCAACCCTTGTCGGATGATATGAGACATGAAATGCGAGGAGGGGTTCAGTGAGAAGAATTTTTGGTGTTGTGAGGGATACTTTTGAAATCTATATCCCTTCCCTCGCCTTCTCCACCATGTTCCTCGCCTTCATCCTTCAGGTTTTCAGCCGCTTCGTTCTCGAAACGACACTCTTCTGGACCAAGGATCTTATAGCCCTCTGCTTTGTCTGGACCGTTCTCCTCGGAGCCTGTTACGCGATGCGCTCGCGCAGGCATGTCATTTTCACGCTGATCTACAACAAGCTCAAGCCCCGACCTGCCGCCTGGAGCCGCCTTGCCGGCAATGTTATCATCGCAGCTGCCTTCCTCATTCTCATCGTTCCATCGCTTAAATATTCCTTTTCCCTCCATCGCTTGAAAACGGCTGCCTTGGGGATCAACTACAGCTACCTCTTCCTTCCCTTCGTCTACCTGGTTTTATCCGTTATCGGGTACACGATTGTCGAGATAATTGAAGATTGCAAAGTCCTGCGCGGCAATCTCGCCGACAGCGACGACCATGTGCACAGGGAATATTGTAAATGAGCATTGCCCTGCTTGTGGCATTGATACTTTTCATCCTCATTTTCCTGCTCAGGATGCCCATCGCCTTCGGGATGATAGCTTCTGCGGCAAGCTATCTTCTCATCGAGGGCGAGGATCTCAGCCTGGTAATAAACCTGGTCGTCAACACCTACAATATCAATACGATCATTATCGCCGTGCCGCTTTTCATGTTCACCGACAACGTGATGAATTCCGGAAAGGTGACCGATGTGATCTTCACCTTTTCCAACGCTTTGTGCGGCAGAATTCGCGGAGCTCTTGGGCAGGTGAACATACTGGGATCGCTCATTTTTTCTGGCATGACGGGATCGGCCATTGCCGATGCCGAAGGTCTCGGCAAGATCGAGATGGCCGCGATGAAGTCGAATGGCTTCGATGATGCCTTTTCCTGCTCCATCACCGCAGCCTCCGCTACTTTGGGTCCGGTATTTCCGCCCTCCATCCCCCTCGTCATCTACGCCATGCTTTCGGGCACGTCGGTGGGAGCCCTTTTCATGGGAGGAATGATACCCGCTATCTTTTTGACAATAGCCCTCATGGTCTATGTCGCCATCGTGTCGAGGGCACGAAACTATCCACGCAGCGCAAAATTCAGGCTGAGGGCTCTTGTGGCGCTGACGATACAGGCTATTCCTTCTCTGCTCACGCCGGTGATATTACTCACCGGCATTTTTACCGGCATGCTGTCGCCTGCCGAAGCGGGAGCCATCGCTGGACTCTATGCCATTCTCATTTCTATCTTCGCCTACAAATCACTCTCTGCCAAAGAATTATGGAATGTTGTGAAACGATCCATTCAGGATACAGGCTCAGCAACCATCATCATCGGCACGGCCGCAATCCTGTCCTACATCGTTGCGAGAGAGGGTATACCCACAAGTTTGGCTGCCTGGTTCATGGGAATATCATCCAACAAGTACTTTTTCCTCTTCCTCGTGAATATCGGGATTCTCATCCTTGGCATGTTCATCGACACTTCGACAATCCAGCTTATTTTCGTGCCCATTCTCTTCCCTGTGGCGCGTGCGCTGGGCATCGATATGGTCCATTTCGGCCTCGTGGTGACATTCAACATGATGATAGGCCTTTTGACGCCGCCCTTCGGGATCCTGCTGTTCATCACATCATCCCTCTCAGGTACATCGCTGAAGGCGATCATCAGGGAAATTCTATGGCCTCTCGTGGTGATGATCGTCGTGTTGCTTGTCATCACCTACATTCCGGACACCGTGCTCTTCCTTCCCCGAGCGGCAGGTCTGCTGAAATAGTCGAATCCGACAGGAAGGAATTTATGGCTTTGACAAGCAAGAAAGAGTATCGCGGATGCTGGCCTACGATGATAACGCCCTTCACCGCGGATAACCGCGTGGACTTCAAGGCCAACGACGCGATGCGGGCGAAACTGGCCCTCGATCTCTAGCGGCGCGAACTCGAAGGAGGATGTCAGTCCTTCTTCGAGTTCTTTTCGCCATACATGGCGTCGTCGGCGCGCTTGAGCGTCATCTCGAGCGGCTCGCCGGGAAGGCGCGTCGCGGCTCCGAGCGAAAGGCTCAAGGAATGCCATCCGGCGGTTTCCGGCGCGCCTTCGCGTTTTCCGTTGAATCTCGCGATTCTGTCGCGTATCTTTTCGACGACTTCCCTGGTCTCCATTTCTCCCGCGCCCTCGAGAATCACGAGGAATTCGTCTCCGCCAGCCCGAGCCAAAAGCCCTGCCCCTCCTACCGTTTCCGCAAGCAGCGCGGCCGCGGCCCGGATCACATTGTCCCCCTCGCCGTGCCCCAGCGTATCGTTGAGCGCTTTCAAGCCATCGAGGTCGGCCATAACCAGGGACAAGGCCGACCTACTCTTTTCGAGCCTCGCGAACTCCATTTCATAGCGCTGGCGGTTAAACAGGCCGGTGAGAATATCGTGAGTGCCGCGGTAGCGAAGTTCCTCGTTGATCCTCTTCTGCTGTGTCATGTCCCTGAGAATATAAACGCGTCCGTGAAGATTCCTCCGCTCCTCGTCGAAGCTGGATACCTGCACGCCGTACCATCGATCGCCCATATCCAGTTCGAAGCTGGCTTCAAGGTTGTCGGAGAATTGGGCGGCTTTGTCCCTCAAGCGAGCATTGTCGCCGGGAAAGATCGTCCCGATATCTTTCCGCCCGATTCCGAGTATCGAACACGCGGAGGGGTTGATGTCGACGAGCCTATTCCTGTCGTCGACGACGACGAATCCCTCGGACATGTGCTCGACGAGGAAATCGCGCGCGATGGGGATGATGTCCATCAACTTGTACTTGAATAAGCCGTATGCCAACACAATGCCGCTCAACGTGAACAGGAAAGGCGTCAGATCCAAGCCGGGAAGCGGGCTCAGGCCTGCGATGCTCAGGATATTGCCGGTCCAGGGAAGGACGAGGGCGAAAATGAGTATCAGTATCTGCCGGGCGTAGAGGCCCTTTGCCTTGACGGCCGTCCTCGCGAGGATGACCAGAGTGGCCAGATTCAGAATGTACAGATAGGCGGCATTGACGAAAAACCAAGGACCTCCGGTGAGGATCGCGGTCGTCGTCCTCGCTCCGCCATAGAAGAACCCGTGATACTTGTCGGTCCAGATGAGGATGAGGGTAGCGCATGGCATTGGGGCCAGTAGAAGGATTTTTTTCAAGGAAAGCGCTTTCGTCCCGTTTACGAACTGATAGGCGAGACAGAACATGGCCGAGGGTGCCGCGACGACGCCGAGGTAGGTCGCGTCGAGCCAGAAGGTAGCGGCCGTGTCGTTTGACATCAGCCATCGGATGCTGTAGGTGCCTGTCCAGACTACAATCGACGCCATGACCACGAAGAGTCCGCCCGCGCCTAACGTCCCGCGCCTTTTCCACGCGAGGGCCGCCACGGCCGCCGCGATGAGAGCCGAGAAGAAGAGAGCCACTGCGTATGCCATGGGAGAGACAGTAGCCGCAGTATCGCTCGAGGTCAAGAAAGAACAGTGAAAATTGAGCTGGATAAACCGTGTGCCAATACCATTCCCCCGGCCGGGGAAGTACAATTCTGCTGACCCTTCGCAGGAACAGAGGGAGGATTCGCATGAAATATCTTATCCGCTATTATTCCAAGAAGGGAACGACGGCTGAAATCGCTGGAAGAATGGGGCAAGATAGAAGCCTGGGCGAGAACCCGACGTTAGTGCCAAGGCGAGAACCTTAAGATAGAGCCCTACTCATCGTCGCCCTTCACTTCCAGGCGCCTCTCGATAGGGGCCTTGCCAGCATCCGGGTGACTACTTGAGAATTCGGGATTCCGCAGGATGTCCCGCGGCTTCGATCCCTGGGATGGGCCGACGATGCCTCGCTCTTCCATGAGTTCGACGAGGCGGGCGGAGCGGTTGTAGCCGATTTTCAGCCTCCTCTGGATGAAGGAAGCGCTGGCCTTGCCCTGCTGGAGGACGATCTCCAGGGCTTTCTCGAAGAGAGGATCCCCTTCCCCATCGTCGAAAAGACCCGGTTCTGCATTTTCCTCGTCTTCATCGTAGAAAATCTCGTCGTCGATATATTCAGGCTCGCCCAACGTCTTCACGTGAGCGACGCATCGCTCGACTTCTTCTTCCGAAACGAAGGCGCCTTGCATGCGCACGGGGAATGGATCCTGTGCACCCGAATAGAGCATGTCGCCGCGACCGAGGAGTTTTTCGGCGCCCACCATGTCGATGATGATACGGCTGTCGAACTTGCTCGCCACCATAAAAGCGATGCGCGAAGGGATGTTGGCCTTGATGAGACCCGTGATGACATCGATTGAGGGGCGCTGCGTGGCGAGGACGAGGTGGATGCCCACGGCGCGGGACATTGCGGCAAGCCGGGCCAGTGTAGCTTCCAGCTCTTTGCCTGTGGTGGCCATGAGGTCGGCAAACTCGTCGACGATGACGACGATATAGGGCAGTTTTTCCTGGGCGAGGTTGCGCTCCTTCACGCGCTTGTTGAAGGTTTTAATGTCGCGCACGCCCGCCTTGTCCAGAATCGAATAACGCCGCTCCATTTCGCAGATGCAGTACTGTAGGGCCTGGAAAGCCCGCTTCGAATCGGTGACGACGGGCGTGAGGAGGTGGGGTATGCCATTGTAGAGCTTGAGTTCGACGATCTTGGGGTCGATGAGGATGAGCTTCACTTCCTCGGGTGTCCGCCTGTACAGGATTGACAGGATGATGGCGTTGACGCAGACCGACTTGCCCGAACCCGTGGCGCCTGCGATGAGGAGGTGGGGCATCTGGGTGAGATCGCTGAACTGCACTTCGCCTGAGATATCCTTGCCCAGGGCATAGGGAATCTCCATCTTCGCCGTCCTGAAGGCCTCGTGCTCGATGATCTCCCGCAGGGAGACGATGGCGCGTTTTTCGTTGGGAACCTCGATGCCTACGGCGTGCTTGCCGGGGATGGGCGCCACGATGCGCACGCTGGAGGCGGCCAGCCTGAGGGCGATGTTGTCCGAAAGGTTGGTGATCTTCGAAATCTTTACGCCATGGGCGGGAAGGATTTCATACATCGTGATGACGGGACCTTTTCGGATGCCCGTCACCTCGGCCTCAATGTTGAATTCAGCGAGGGTTTCGCGCAGAACCTCGGCGTTGCGCCTCGTCTTGTCGTCGATCACCCAGTACTGGCCGTCGGGATAGGTGTTGAGAATGCCATCGACAGGCACCGTATAGGTTTTCTTCTTCCGCTCAAGGATGCGCTGGACAAGGGCTTTCTTCTCGGCCTCGTCGGCGGGGGAGCCTGTGCCGGTTACAGCCTGGGGCGGCACCGAAACGAATTCGATAGCCACGCCGTCGGCGTCGAGGGTAGTCGCGGCAGCCGATTGTTCGATGGTCAATGTGGCGTCAGGGCTCTCGGTAATCGGGGTTTGCGTCCTGCCAGACCTAAGTCGGCTCAGCGGCGGCAATTCAGGCAGGTCTAGATCGAAAGGTTTTGCGGCTATAGATTCGGCGGTCCGCAGGCGTATCTCTGCCTGGCTGCGTTTTTCCTTCCTGTCCTTCAGCCATTGCTGAACCCATGCCTTCAATGCCACCAGTTTTGAACGCTTTCCTTTGGATTTCACCTTCACTGCCTTGGCATCGACCAGGCGCCCTGTCGCCTTCATCCAGGCCGTAAGCTTGATGAACCCGAAGACGACGGCTGCCAGCGCGGCGGCGAAGAGAAATCCCAAACCAGCGTAGAGGGAAGAGAGTCCGACAGCGGCGAATAAGGGGTGGTTCTCAAAAAAAGCCCCTGGTTCACTTGAGATGCGGGCAAAACCGGCGGCCACGAGAAAGGGAAGCACCGAAGAGACAAGGAGGTAGGTAAGGCGGGGAAAAAACGTGGGGAAGACGGCTAGTATGCCAGCGAGAAG
>PGXP01000216.1 GCA_002839205.1 Spirochaetae bacterium HGW-Spirochaetae-9 | reverse complement strand
GAGTGGGGCGTTGCCGAACTGCCCAGCAACAAGGGCATCAAGTCCAACTACTCCTCCTACTGGACCCATGGCATCGTGGACGGGGTCAAGGGCAAGCAGCTCGAAGCTTCCGTCAAGTTTCTCAAGTATCTCACCTCTCCCGAGGTCCAGGAGCTCTGGCTCAAGCGCGTCGGCGAACTGCCGGCCACGCCCTCCCTCTCCGAGAAGTACAAGAACGACCCCGTGATTCTCCCCTTCCTCAATGGACTGGCATCGGCCAAAGCGAGCCTCTTCATCGATGAGGCAGGCCAGCGCAACGTCATCGTCGACGCCGTGGACGAGGTCTACCTGAAGAAGGTCGAGCCCCTCCAGGCGCTGAAGAACGCCGCCGCAAAAGAGCAGAAGCTCATTGACGATTTCTGGAAATAAACGGCATTTCGGAGTTCTCGGGCAACCGGGGACTCCGTTTTTCCATCCGCTGAACAGAACTTCGGCCTGATCTATATTAAGGGGTTTTTCAGATGACATTGGCCGCGCGCAGATCCATCACGGCGTATTTCTTCCTCGCCATCCCCCTCGTCTTTTTTATCTGCGTCCGCTTCGGCCCCATGCTCTACATGATGGCGATGAGCTTCACCAACTGGGGCCTTTTGCGCAAGGTGACCAAATTCATCGGCATCGAAAACTACAGAATCGTGCTCTCCGATCCCGTATTCAGGAAAGCCCTGGGCAATACCCTGCAGTATGCCGTTTTCGGGGCTCCCATCGTCATCGTGCTGAGCCTTTGCGTCGCCCTTCTTTTGGATACCATTCCCAAAGGCAAGGGCCTGTTCCGCCTCATCTATGTGCTTCCCTACATCACGCCTGTGGTGGCTGTCAGTTGGGTATGGCGCTGGATGTACCAGCCGCCCCCACTGGGCGTCATCAACGCGATCCTGGTGGCGGTCGGCATCCCCGCCGGCGATTTCCTCAACAGTACGACCCAGGCCCTGCCCTCGATCCTGGGAGTCAATGTATGGGTGGAAATGGGGTATTGCACCACGATCTTCCTCGCCGGCCTCCAGACCATTCCCAAGGAGCTTAATGAAGCCGCCAGGATCGACGGGGCCAAGGCGCGCCAGGTTCTCTTCCAGATCACGATCCCACTGCTGGCGCCCATCACCTTCTTCCTCGTCGTGATGGAGGGCATCCAGTTCCTACGCATTTTCACGCAGGTCTACAACATGTCCATGCAGGCCATGGGCGGCCCCCTGGATTCGACCAAGTCGGCAGCCCTCTACATCTACCAGAAAGCCTTCACCAACTTCGAGATGGCCCAGGCGGGCAGCGCGAGCATAATCCTCTTCGCCATCATCATGGCGGTCACCCTCATTCAGATGAAATTCCTCGATCGAAAGGTCAACTACTAGGATGGCGGCCATAAAAAACAGCATATTCAAGCGGCGCAACGCCGGAATGGCGGCCGCTTACCTCATCCTCGTCTTTTTCGCCATCGTTATGATATTTCCCTTTGTATGGATGCTCATGTCGAGCTTCAAGGACGCCACGCAGATATTCAAGATGAAGCTCTTCCCGACCGAGCCCACCCTCGACAACTACAAGTACATATTCTTCTCGAAAAGCTCGAAGTTCCCACAGTGGTTCCTGAACTCGGCCATCGTGGCCGTATGCACGACCATCTCTGTTCTCTTCTTCGATTCCCTTCTGGGCTACACCCTCTCGAAGTTCCGCTTTCCCGGGAAAAAGCTGATATTCCTCCTCATCATCAGCACGCTGATGATCCCCACAGAGATGCTCGTCATCCCCTGGTACGCCATGATTCGGGCGATGAAATGGGGGAACACCTATTGGGCCATAATGTTCCCGGGAATGATAAGCGCCTTCGGCGTCTACCTCATGCGGCAGTTCATGTCGACAATCCCCGACGATCTTATCGACGCAGCCCGCGTCGACGGCCAGAGCGAGTTGCGGATATTCCTCACCGTCGTCTTGCCCCTCGTGAGCCCGGCTCTCGCCACCCTGGCGATATTCAACTTTATCGGCAACTGGAATTCCTTCCTCTGGCCGCTGATCGCGGCCTCCAAGCCGAGGATGTTCACGCTGCCGGTAGGCCTGGCCAATTTCTCGGGCGAGGCGGGTTCGGATTGGCACTACATCATGACGGGCGCCACGGTGGCCATGCTGCCCCTCGTCATCATATTCCTCATATTCCAGAAGCAGATCGTGAAGGGCATCGCGATGACGGGCCTGAAAGGCTAGGGCAGGGAATCTGCTTCCAGTCCCGTCCGGCCCCCGATATCAAGGAAGGTAATCCATGCGCGTGATCGACTCCCACATCCATTTTCCCGAAGACAAGATAATCGACGACGGCAAGGGACGTGGCGCCTCGTCGGGGACAGGCTATACCTCGGGGCGCTCGGCTTCAGCTCTCCCCAAAGCGGGCATCAGCAAGGCCGAAGCCTGGCTCGATTCAGAAAAGGCGCGCTGGGAAGCCGCCTGGCGATTTCCAGCGTCGATCAAGGTCGATCCGGAGGAAGGCGAGAGGCTGTGGGCTGCTGAATTGGATAGATATGAGTATCTGAAAGCCCTGGTATTCGTCACGGCCGGCAGCAACGACTTCGCTTCAGAGCTCGCGGCGCGACACCCGGGCCGCTTCCTCGCCTACGCCCACCACGATCCCGAACTCCCTGACGCGCCCGAGCGTCTTGAGAAGGCCGTCAGGGAAGGCGGGCTGAAAGGCTACAAGATTCTCGCGCCCAAGGTGAGCAAGCCTCTCTCGGATCCTTCCTTCGATCCCCTCTGGGAATGCGCCCAGTCACTCGGCATCCCCATTCTCTTCCATTTCGGCATCATGGGAGGGGCGGGCGGCATAGCCTCACAGATCAACATCAACCCCCTCGCCATCCACGACGCGGCCAAGCGCTTTCCCCGCATACCGATGTCTGCTGGGCCTGCCCCAACGTCTCCATCGACACTTCGGGCTCCAACCAGTGGATGCGCTGGATGCCCTACGAGGTCACCCTCGAGAGCCTGTTCCGCAAATACCGCGAGACGATAGGTTCCTCGCGAATCCTCTTCGGCACCGACTCCTCATGGTTCCCCCGCGGATTCACCCAGGCCTACCTGGACGTTCAGGTGCGGGCTATGGCCGATGTCGGCTATTCGGAGGACGAGCGCGATCAGGTGCTGTTCAGGAACGCGGCAACCCTCCTGGGATTCAAGGAGTCAGGCGTATGAGCGGTGGAGCCTTCGCCCCGGTCTATGTCGACCGCGTCCTCGATCCCGCCTACAGAAACTGGAAATCGCTCTACGAAGGCGACGCGCTCCGCGTGCATCGCGCCCACCTCTGCATGCTTGAGGAGAGGGGAATCCTGCCTGATGGCGTCGCGAAGGCGCTGAAGGCGGGCATCGAGGCGGCTGAATCCGGATTTGTCGCTCCGGAGCATATCCCCGAAGGCGTCGAAGACCTGTATTTCCTTTTCGAAAAGGAATTGGGCAGGATAGCCGGGGAGGAAAACGCCGCCTGGCTCCATACGGCCCGCAGCCGCAACGACATGGACACGACAGTGTTCCGCCTCGCCCTCAAGCGCGTGATGATCGGCTTCCTGCGGTCCCTCGAGGCATGCTGCAGGCGGCTCCTCGAGCGCTGCAGGCAAGGCGAAGGCGAACTCACCGTCCTCTATACGCACGGCCAGCCTGCCAATCCCTCGACGACGGCACACTACCTTTCTGCCCTCCTTCTCGACCTCCTCGAGGACGCGAGGGGGCTCAGCGAAGCCCTTGCCGACGTGGACCAATCGACCCTCGGCGCCTGCGCCATCACCGGCACGGGCTTTCCCATCGACAGGGAGCGCGTCGCCGAACTCCTGGGCATGGATGGCTTTGTCGTCAACAGCTATCAGGCTATCGCCACCTCGCACTGGCTGACGAAGCCAGCCCAGGCATTGCGCATTCTGATGCAGGACCTCGGAAGATTCGCGGCCGACCTTTCGCACAAGGCTTCCTGCGAAGTCGGCCTCTATGATTTCCCCGACGATCTCGTGCAGATTTCCTCGATCATGCCCCAGAAGCGGAATCCCGTGATCATCGAGCACCTCCGCATCCAGGCTGGCCAGGCAGCGGGCCTCTGCGCCGCCATCGAGGAACTGTATCGCAACGTGCCCTATCAGGATGTAAATGAGGCGGCCGACGCTCCCGTCTCCCAGTTCATGCAGGCTTTTGACTTCGCGGCCTCGGCCCTGGATTTGGCCGGGGCGACTTTCGAGGGCATGCGCGCGCGCCCGGAACGGGCGCGCGCCGTCGCACTCGACTTCGGCGTCACCACCACGGAGCTCGCCGACGAAATCGTTCGTCGCTTTGGCATAGGATTCCGCGCCGCCCATGGCATCTGCGCCGCCTTCATCCACTCCGGACGCGACAAGGCCACCCTCCGCCGCAGCTTTTCGGAAAAGACAGGCCGCGAACTCCCCTGGTCCGACGCCGAAATCGATGCCATCCTCGAGCCAGAGCATTTTGTGGAAGTGCGCAAGACGGCGGGCGGTCCAGCGCGCGAGGGCATGGTGCCTGTCTATAAAATGGCCGAAGTAGAATTAGGCGCCCTTGCGGCCTCTCTTGGGGCGCTGGACAACCGCCAGGCCCGTGCCGATCAGCTTTCCGCGCAGGCCTGGGCTGCCCTTTAGCGTACTTTTGCAGAGCCTAAAACGACACAGCCCAGGACCGAGATCCCGGGCTGTGTTGAATCATTATTCTACCGTACGCGAGTTTCTCAGGCCTTTTTCCGTCCAATCGAGAGCATGAGATTCATCACGATGCCCACCACGGCGGCCGTGGCGATGGCGGGAAGCTGCATGCCGAAGGCGGGGATCATGCCGTTGGGGAAGCCGTAGGAGCCGCCCAGGCCCACCACGAGGATGACGGCGATCACTGCCAGATTGCGCGCGTCGAAGAGGTCCACCTTCTTGTTTATCATGATCGCCACGCCCTGGGCTCCGATGACGCCAAAGAGATAGATGCAGGCGCCGTTGATGACGGAACCCGGCACTGACCGGATCGCGTTCGAAAGCGGCTGGATGAAGGAGAGGACGATGGCCATGATGGCCGCACCGCCCAACACCTTCACGGAGAAGTTCTTGGTGATGGCCATGGTGGAGATGTTCTCGCCGTAGTTCGTGCCCGCGGGACCGCCGAAGAGGGAGGCCACGATATCGCCTATGCCGTCGCCCACGAGGTTGAGGCCGAGCTTGTCGGCGATCTTGTACTCTTTTTTGCCCTTGCGCTTGGCCAGGTCGTTGACGTAGATGTCCAGCTGGAAGAGGTGGGCTGTCGATTCGGGGATGGTCGCGATGGCTATGGGCATGATAGCCGCCACCGCCACCCAGTTGGGCATGGGCAGGGTGAAGTGCGGCATTTCGACGATGGTGCCCGTCCAGATGGCTGCGAAGTCGATGAGGCCGAGGGGTATGGCCACGATATAGCCCACAAGGATGCCGAAAAGGATGGGCAGCTGTCCGGCCACGCCCTTCAGGTACACCGAGAAGCCGATGGTGGCAAAGAGGGTGACGAGCGCCGCGATCCAGGCCTTGTCGTTCGCCTGGCCGCCCGAAAAGCCTGCCGCGCTCGTTATCGCCACGCCCGCCAGGGAGATGCCGATCACCATGGCTATCGAGCCCGTCACTGTGGCTGGCAGAACCTTTTCGATCACTTCCATGCCGA
>PGXP01000215.1 GCA_002839205.1 Spirochaetae bacterium HGW-Spirochaetae-9 | reverse complement strand
CGCTTGCCGTTCACGGCGATATGGCCATGGCTGACGAGCTGGCGCGCCTGGGCACGAGAGGTCGCAAGATGCATTCTGTAGACAACGTTGTCCAGTCTGCGTTCCAGAAGGATGAAAAGATTCTCGCCGGTTTTTCCGGGCATCGCGAGCGCCTTGGCAAATGCATTGCGGAACTGCGCTTCCATGAGACCGTAAGCCCGCTTGAGAGTTTGCTTCTCGCGGAGCTGGACGGCGTATTCCGACTTCTTGCCCATTCTGGCCTTGGGTGCCTTCCCGGGTGGGAGGCGCTTGCGGTTCATCGGGCATTTGTCGCTCTTGCAGCGGTCGCCCTTGAGAAAAAGCTTTTTCTGCTCGGTGCGGCAAAGCCTGCACACGGGTCCAATATAACGTGCCATTTATTCTAACCCCCTGTCAGATACGGCGAGCCTTTCTAGGCCTGCAACCATTGTGGGGAATGGGGGTCACGTCGCTTATGGTCTTCACCTTAAGCCCGAGAGCGCCCAGCTGTCGGATCGCGGACTCTCGTCCGATCCCCGGCCCCTTCACGAACACATGAACCTCGCGCAAACCGGAGTTCATGGCTTTCTGTACCACCGTCTCGGCGACCGTCTGAGCGGCAAAGGGGGTGGATTTTTTTGCCCCTCTGAACTGGTGCGTGCCCGAGCTGGACCAGGCGATGGTGTTTCCATTCAGGTCCGTGATGGTGATGATCGTGTTGTTGAAGGTCGCCTGTATGTAGACATTTCCTTCGTAGACACTCTTCTTCTCTTTTCTCTTTTTCGTAGTAACTGCCACTTCAGCGCCCCTTTGGTTATGCAGCCTTCTTCTTGTTGGCGACAGTCTTGCGCTTGCCCTTCCTGGTGCGAGCGTTCGTTCTGGTCCTCTGTCCGTTGACGGGAAGTCCCTTCCTGTGCCTCAGGCCACGATAGCATCCGATATCCATGAGCCGCTTGATGTTGAGGGCGACCTCGGTGCGAAGGCGACCTTCGACCTTGTAGTCGTTCTCGATTACCTTGCGAAGTTCATTGATCTCTTCATTCGAGAGCTCATTGATCTTCTTGGTAGGATCAATGCCTGTGGTCTCGCAAATCTTCCTCGTGCTTGTCCTGCCCAACCCATAGATATAGGTGAGAGCAATTTCGACATGCTTGTTGGGGAGGTCAACTCCCGCGATACGTGCCATGTGTATCCTCCTGCCCTTCAGCCTTGCTTCTGTTTATGCTTCGGGTTGTCGCACACGATCCTGACAATGCCATTCCTGCGAATGACCTTGCACTTGTCGCATATTTTTTTTACGCTCGTCCTGACCTTCATAGGTTCCCCTTATACGTGCGCGCAATGCGCGGACACGCAATTAAATACCATATTCCAAAAAAATTCTACAGGTTCCTGGCCTTGATATGACCCTTTCGAACCAGACCATCGTGATGATGCATCTTGAGCATGGCTTCCACCTGGGACATCGTGTCGAGGTCGACGCCGACGAGGATCAGGAGGGATGTGCCGCCCAGGAGATAAGACAGTTCGCTGGGAAACTTGAACAGCTGTTGCACCAGGCTCGGTATCAAAGCGATCATGGCTAGGTACAAGGCTCCAGGAAGGATGATCCTGTTGAGAATCCTGGAAAGATGTTCCTCCATTTTTTCGCTGCGAATGCCGGGAATGGAGCCGCCATTCTCGCGGATATTCTTGGAAATCTCCTGCGGGTTCAATGAAACCTGTGTGTAGAAGTAGGCAAAGAAGATAATGAACAACACATAGAACAGGTTGTACCAGAAACCGTTGGGCCTGAGCCAGTACGAGAAATCCCTGAGCCACTTGGCCTGCACGCCGAAGCTTTGGGCGATCTGCAGGGGGAATGTGAGAAGGCTCGAAGCGAAGATGACGGGGATGACGCCCGAGGGGTTGATCTTGAAGGGGATGTAGGTGTTCTGCGCTCCGTACATCTTCCTGCCCACGACGCGCTTGGCGTAGTTGACGGGTATCTTTCTCTGTCCCTGCTGCTCCAGAACGACGAGGGCAACGATGCCCACGAACATGAGAAGGACGACGATGGCGTAGACGGCATTGATTTCGCCTGCCTGTATCTTTTTAACGAGCTCATAGCTGGCATTGGGAAGCCTGGCCACGATGCCGGCGAAAATCAGGATGGAAATGCCGTTTCCGATGCCGCGTTTGGTGATCTGCTCACCGATCCATATGAGGAACATCGAACCCGTCGTCACCGTAAGTATTGCTACCAGGGTGTACATCGTCCTGTTGGACATGACGATGGCGTTCGGTATCCTGTCGGCCCATATCGTGGAGGAATAGCCCTGGATGGCGCATACGAAGATGGTGCCAATCTTGGTCCAGCGCGCAATCTTCTTGCGACCGCCATCTTCCTCGGCAATCTGCTTCATCTTGGGAAAGACGATGAGAAGAAGCTGAATGATGATCTGGGTGCTGATGTAGGGCATGACTCCCATCATGAAGAGGGAGAAATTCTTGAAGGCTCCGCCCGAGAAGAAGTCCAGATAATCAGTTATTCCGCTCGTTCCTCCGGACTGGCTGGCGAAGTACGACTGCAGCGCGCTCGCGTTGATACCCGGGATGGGCAGAAAGGCGCCAAGTCTGAACACGAAGAGCCAGAAAAGCGTGAAGAGTATTCTATCTTTGAGTTCCTTGATCCGGAAAATATCCGCAAGCGGGTTTCCTGCCATGCAATCCTGCCTTTACCGGAGCCTTCAGGCTTCCGTAGCCAAACCCATAGCTGTAGGGGTTTCGACTTTTCCGCCGGCCGCTTCGATTTTTGCCTTGGCGCCGATGGTGTAGTGCGACTCGGACAACTCGCTGCCGTCCTGCGGATGCAGGATGCTTTTTAGCTTCGGTCCATCCTTGGGCAATTGCAGATCGTCCCACGAGAAGTCCGTGGCCTCGCGAAAGCCGACGATGAGGATGCGCTCGGACACGGA
>PGXP01000214.1 GCA_002839205.1 Spirochaetae bacterium HGW-Spirochaetae-9 | reverse complement strand
CGCATCGCCGTCGGCCGTATGGACGAGGTGTTCGAGGGCTCCCGCCTCGAAATGGATGGAGTAGTCGCCATAGCCGCGATCCTTGTCATCGAGGGTCATTCGGGCGATGCGCGCGAGGTCCTCGTCGGTGAGAGTCCGGAGAAGGAAGACGCGTGAGCGCGAAACGAGGGCTCTGTTCACTTCGAAGAATGGGTTTTCCGTCGTTGCGCCGATGAGGACGACGGTGCCGTTCTCCACCCAGGGGAGAAGTGCATCCTGCTGGCTTTTGTTCCAGCGGTGTACTTCGTCGACGAAGAGGATTGTCTTCAGCGAATAGAGCTCATAATGCTGGCGAGCCTTTTCTATGGATTCCCTCAGTTCGCCCACGCCCGACAGAACGGCGTTGAGGGCTATGAAGGCGCTCCGTGTGGTGTTGGCGATGATGCGGGCGAGGGTGGTCTTGCCCGTGCCCGGTGGACCGGAGAGGATGATCGAGGAGAGTTGGTCCTTTTGTATAGCCCGTCGGAGAAGGCGACCCGGGCCTACGATGTGCTCCTGGCCGGTGAACTCGTCGAGGGTACGTGGCCGCATTCGCGAGGCAAGGGGCTCGCGGCCGTGACCCTTGCCTGCGGAGAAGAGGGGGTTATCCTTGTCCCGGGCCATGCCTATTGCGCTTCCCAGCCTGACCATGCCCCGCTTTCGTATTTATTGGAATAGAGGGCATAGGTGGAGGTCCCCTGTGCCGAGAGGCCTATCAGCATGGTTTTCTCGGTGCTTGAGTAATGGATGGCCTGAACCGGTTTCTGGTGGACTGTCGTCGTGTAGGAGCTGGATGTCTGGGCAAAAATGGCGCCTGCGTCGTTGCCGATTACTGTTGCCGGCGTGGCGGCGTCATATTCGAAGTACCCATAGGAACTGTCGTTCTTGGCGATTACGAGGCGATAGGGTGCCGCGGCGTTGGCGCTGACGGGCACTTCGATGAGAGTGCCGAGGCTCACGCCCGAATCCACCTCGGCGGCGCCTGACCAGGAACCTGCTGTATTGGTATAGAGGAAGCCATCGGTGGTGGTGACGAGGATTTTATTCGCCGTATCCAAGGCGATGCCGCCAAAGGTTTTTCCGCTCCCCGGCGTGCTCTCCGTGGTGAGGGCGGCTGCGGTTCCTGTATATGCCTTCGATCCCGTGAGGGCCCAGAATGCTGCGCCGGCATTTTTGACGCCGAGCACCGGATCGGCAAGAGCCGAGAGCCCCGTTGAGGCAAAGGCCGCCAATCCGCTTGAATGATAGAGATTGTAGGCAGGGGCGGACGCTGAGTGCGTCAGAGCGAAGAGCTCGGTTCCCGCCAGGAAGAGCGTATCAAAGGTGTCCGTCCCAAGGGCTGATGCATCGATGACAGCCGACCATGCGGTGCCACCCACCGTGCCCTGATAAATGCCCTTGAGCGCCGTATTCCCGTTGTCCAGGGCGGCGACGTATATGGAGGTGCCATCGGATGCAAAGCCACCGCAGAAATAGTCGCTGTCTCCGTTCACGGCCAGAACCTTCCAGGATCCTCCGATTTTCGGCCTGTAGAATACCTTTCCCATGACGGCGTAATAATTCGTACCGTCTTCCCCAAGTGCCCTGACCGTCGCATCCTTGAAAATGTCGGTTCCTTCCTGGGCTTTTTCCGTCTGGATTTCGCTGAAAACCCCGAAGCCGGGGCTGCAGGAACTTATGAGGATGGCCGCGCCAATGACAAGGAGCGCGGGAAGCAGTTCGCATATCGTTTTCTTCTTCATCATTCGCTCCTAGAAGTGGTAGAGGGCGCTCAAGGAAACCTCGAGGAAATTGCCATAACGTGTCAGATCGCTGTTGGATCCAAGATGGATTTCGGGTATAAGCCACCAGTACGCCAGACCGCCGAGGCTCCATGCCTCGCTCACCTGGGCGTATGCGCCACCCCCAAGCTTGGTGAAGGGGCTGATGACTCCATCGCCCGAAAGCCTGAGGATGCTCAGGCCCAGATCGGCTCCGACGTTGTATTCCATCGTCCCTTTGCCCCACCAGTAGCCCATCTTGAAGGCGATGGGAGCAACGAAGAGGGTGCGGCCGCCGATAGTGCCGTTGAAGGCGCCGCAGAGCGAGCCGCCGATCGTCAGGCGATTGGCTATAAAGTACTGATACCCGAGGGTGAACGAAGCTCCGACGCCGAGGTTGGCCTTCTCGAAGGCGAAGTTGTCGGTGAGGATGAAGAGGGGAATATCTGCACCGGCATTGAGCGATATGAGCTGACTGCCTTTTCGGTGAAGTCCTCCGAAATAGTCTTCTTCGTTCATGGTTTGGGCGAAGAGGGGCAGTGCGGCGAGCAGTATGAGGGCAGCCAGTGCGGCAGTCTTTCGTTTCATCATTCCTCCATGGATCGCAGCGCGACTATAGCACAGATGAGCCTCGCGGAGAACAGCGCCTGGGTCCCGTGCGGCGCGAAACGCGGGCAAGCACTCTCCACCATACCTTGTCGAACCGGTCGTCCGGGCTTTCTATCCGATACAGGATGGCGTCGAGGTGTCGAAAGGAAAAAGCCTCGAAAGGCCGCGGTGTAACATTATTTCCGGCAAAAAAGCCTTGAGCCTCCAGCAGCGGAGCCTTGACCAGGGGAGAGTAACCCGCCTTTTTTGCCATCGCCGCAGCGATCATCGCCATGTCGCGGGGCAGCGCTTCATCAGGCACAATATACCAGCGGCCGCCCGAGCATTTGCAGGAGGAGAATCGCAGCAGGGGCGGCAGACCAGAAAAGAGGCTTTCGGCGGCTTTCCTGAACTCTTTTGTCAAGGAATCCTGTCGGTCCTGTCTGGCCTCCGGAGGGCGGCAGAAAAAGCCGAGATATATGGCTTCAGGGAGGCCCGATGCCTCGGGACTGTCGTCACGATCGAGCGAAAGGGAAACAGCCTCCCTGACAGTGCGGACAATGTTGCCCTCCGGAACCAGAGCTACGGCAAAAATTGGCA
>PGXP01000213.1 GCA_002839205.1 Spirochaetae bacterium HGW-Spirochaetae-9 | reverse complement strand
CGGCGAGCATCTCGAATCCCGAGACAAGCCAGCTTTTGCCGGTGATCGAGGTCTTGAGCGCCCCGAGGCCAAAGAGGGTGGCGCCAGTGAGCCCGCAGGCGAGGGGAAACTGGGCGGCCTTCAAGGCAGGGATAAAAAGGGCAAGGACATAGGCGGCGATAGGCAGGAATCCGAAGACGGCGAACGAAAGAAAGGTCGCCAGGGCATTGCCCAAGGGCGATTCATCGTTCGGCATGATGCCCAGCTCCTCGATCATCATCGTATCCACCCAGGATTCCTTGTCCTTGGCGATGATCTCGACGACATCGCTCGCGTCCTGCGCCGACATCCCCCGGGCGATATAAATTTCCCTCAGCTCCCGCTTTTCGCCCTCCGGATAGTTCTCGACCTCCCAGGCTTCGCGCGCCCGCTCGGCGGCTTCGTATTCGGTTTCGCTCTTGGATGAGAGATAGTCGCCGATCGACATCGAAAGGCCGTCGGCCACTAGGTTTGCGAGGCCCATGATGAGGACGATACCAGGCGAAAGGGCGGCGCCGGCTACGCCCGCAACCGCCGCGAAGGTAGTGATGGTTCCATCCAGCCCGCCGTAGATCACGCTCTTGATATACTTGCCCCGCCCCGTCGTATGCTTTTCCTCGGCGAAGGCAGGCTTGGCTGAAGGGAGATGAGCCTGTCTAGCCGCTTCGGCATCCTTCTTCTTCCAGGCATCCCTGGCTTCGTCCAGTCTACGCGTCAGCATCAGTCCTCCCTCTTGGGCGCTGGCGTCGCGACCAGCCCGAGCGCCTGTCGGAGTGCGCCGAGATGCCAGGCGGAATGGGCGATATTGCCCATCATGCCGAATACTCTCTTGTCCGAACTCCAAACGGCAGGATCGGATATGGCCGCCTTGAGCGTCTCGAATTCCAGCTTCAGGGCGTCCTTGAGCTCTCTCCATGTCGTATCGCTCACGGTTGTCGTAGACCAGCTGCCTTGCCAGTCCGCGTCGCGATAGGGATTCTCGCCCTTCATCGCCCTGTTGGCCAGGTGCAGGGCATAGCGGAGGTGAGAAGCATGCGAAGCCGCCGTGGCCGCGTCGCCGGCCGTCAGAGGCACCGAAGCCTCGGCGGCGGTTAGGCTTTCCAGCGTGCCGAGAACACCTGAATCGGGATCCTCATCGGTGAACCAACTGCCCCCGCCGGAGGGACCCGCAAAAGCCTCGTTGAGAAGGAGGGCGACGCCGCGTGACAACAATTCGGAATTGACGATTCCCATTTTTTATCCTCCATCGCGAATATACTGCCGCGGGGCCGCGTTTGGAACTACCGCCCATGCTTCCCGCCTCGCCCGCCGCGCCGATGTATCCCCTGGAAAATACTTGTGGACTCGAACCAATGGAGCTACCATGATAAAATTCGGACCACTCGAGTCCCAACAAGGAGAATGCATCATGAAAGCGCGGAAGGAAGGCAGCACCATCCTGGTTCTCAACTGCGGAAGCTCATCGCTGAAATACGAAGTATTCCGTATGCCAGCACGTGAAAGCCTCGGGAAAGGCCTTGTCGAACGCATCGGAGAAAGCGGCAGCTTCCTCGCCCAGAGTTCGCCCAAGGGGACTATCAGGGTGGAGGAGCCCATGGCCGATCACGGCCTCGCCATGGCGAGAGTGGCGAAGGCTCTCGTCGATGCCAAATATGGAATATTGTCGAATGTGGGCGAGATCGACGCCATCGGCCACAGGGTCGTCCATGGCGGTGAGCAGTTCTCCTCATCCGTCGTGATCGATGACAAGGTGCTTGATGCCATCGAAGCCAACATCGAACTGGCCCCTCTGCACAATCCCGCCAACCTCACCGGCATCCGCGAAGCGATGAAGATGCTGCCCGGCAAGCCCAACGTCGCCGTCTTCGATACGGCCTTCCATCAGACCATGCCGCCCGCGGCCTACCTCTACGGCCTGCCCCGCGAGCTCTATGACAAATACAAGATCCGCCGCTACGGCTTCCACGGGACGAGCCACCGCTATGTGGCCGCCCGCGCCTGCCAGCTGATGAAGCGCTCCTGCGACAACACCAATCTCATCACCTGCCATCTCGGCAACGGGGCTTCCATCACCGCCGTGGAAAGCGGCAAGTCCGTCGAGACATCGATGGGATTCACCCCCCTCGAAGGCCTTGTGATGGGTACGCGATGCGGCGACATCGATCCGGCCATCCTCGGATTCCTGGAGGAACGCGGCTACAGTTCGAAGGATCTTACCACCATGCTCAACAAGAAAAGCGGCCTCCTCGGCCTCTCGGGCATATCCAACGACCTCCGAGACATCGAGGGCGCCGTCGACCTGGGCAATAAGAACGCCACAGAAGCTCTCGACGTCTATGCCCACAAAGTGCGCAAGTATATCGGCGCCTATTCCGCCGAGCTGTTCAAAGTGGACGGCCTCGTCTTCACCGGCGGCATAGGCCAGCACGGCGTGCGGATGCGCGAGAGAATCTGTCACCGACTGGAAAACATCGGCATCATCATGGATTACGCTAAAAACACTTCGAATGGGTCGCGCGAAGGCATCGTGTCGACGCCCTATTCGCCCACCACCATACTCGTCGTCCCAACGAACGAGGAGCTGCAGATCGCCATCGATGTCGACGCGATAGCTTTCAGCGCTCCGGCCACAGGAGGCTGCGCATAATGGAAGACATTCTGAAGACGCTGCTCGAACAGGAAGCGACCCTGCAGTTCACGGCTTTCGACGACAGCATGGCATGGAAACTCGGATCGGCGATCGTCGCCGAAGCCATGGCCCGCGATCTCGCCATAGCCATCGACATCAGGCGGGGCGATCGACAGCTCTTCCACGTTTCGATGCCGGGCGCCTCGGCCAACAACGACAGGTGGATAGACCGCAAGGTGAAAACCGTCAATCGCCTGGGTCATTCCTCTTTCTACATCGGACGGCTTCTCGCCAGCCTGGGCACAACGATCTCCGAAAAGT
>PGXP01000212.1 GCA_002839205.1 Spirochaetae bacterium HGW-Spirochaetae-9 | reverse complement strand
GGTCTCGTTCACCCTCCCCCAGGTATTGAGAGCCTCGGGAGATGTGAAATACACCATGACCGTCTCAATCGCAAGCATGTGGGTGTTCAGGGTCGGCCTGAGTTATGTGCTGGGCAAATACTTTGGTCTCGGATTGCATGGTATTTGGTTTGCCATGTATTTCGACTGGTTGTTCCGCGCCACCTGCTTCGTCACACGGTTCGTAAAGGGTTCTTGGAAATCCAAGACCGTAATCTAGGAATCCAGTGATCTGAAAACGGTTTACACAAGGCGCTTCACGTACAGCATCTTGTCGTCACCCGGTGCATAATAATCGGCCAGGCGACCTTCCAAGAAAAATCCATTCCGTTCATAGAAGGCACGTGTCGGAGCATACAGGTCCGTGGAGGATGTTTCGGCATACAACCGTTTGCCTCCCGCGGCAAGCACCCGCTTCTCGGTCTCATCCAGTATCGCGCTGCCGTATCTTTTGCCCTGCCTGTCGGGATCGACAGCTATCCAATACAAATCATGGCCGTCCAAGGTTCCCGGAATCGGTCCGTAACACGAGTATCCGACCAGGGAGCCATCCAGTTCGGCGAATACGAACAGGTATCCACAGGAAAGGCCTTTCTCCAACCGTTCTGCAACCAAAGAGACCCCGATCTCCTCCTCATCCGGAGAAAAGAAGGCGGTCCTTTTGAGCAGCGATTCGACTTTGGCTACATCGGCATAGTCGGGCTCGTCCCGAAACCACAATTCACCCACGGAGAGCCTCCTGTACGATAGCTTCGATCATTTGGTTGTAGGTATATCCGGCCTCGTTCGCCGCCGCGCAGAATCCGCTGTCATGGGAAATACAAGGGTTCGCATTCAACTCCAGGACAAACACGTTGCCCTGCCCGTCGAGCCGCAGGTCGACCCGGGCGTACCCGTTGCCACCGAACAGGCGCCACGTATCCTCGGCAACCACATGCAACCTCCCGGCCAAGGCCGCATCGTTGCCCTCGACCCCAAAGGAGCGGACCGTATGGGTGTAGGCAAACGAATCTTCGAGCCATTTTGCCTCATACCCTACAATTTTCGGCTTGTCTGGAGGATAATCGGAAAACACCATTTCGGCTATCGGCAACACTTCCGGCCTCCCATCGCTCGGGAGAATGGAAATATTGTATTCACGTCCATCAATGAAGCGCTCTACCAGGAGGCCCTCGGCATCGGCACGTTCCACCAAGCTTTCCAATTCATACAAGGTGTCGCAGACGAGGACCGAGGCATCGTCGATACCGACAGAAGCCTCCTCACCCCTCGGTTTGCAAAGCAACCGCTGACCCAGGAATGAACTCCACTGGTCGCGGTTGACTCGGGTAACCCACTGGGGAGTGGGAATACCTGCCAGGACCAACAGCCGTTTTGCCAGCAACTTGTCGCTGGTGAGGAACAACGATTCCGAATTCCCTCCGGTAACCGGTACGCCCAGCTGTTCGCAGAGGAGCGGTATGAGGTGGAGGAACCGTGAACCGTGGTAGGTTTCAACGAGGTTGAACACCACATCGAACCGATTGGTCCGCAAGTGACGCTCAAGTGCGAGCAAGTCCCCGTCGAATGGCTTTCTTGTGGTTTCGCACCCCAAGGCGTGCAACGCGGATTCCACCGCAACCAACTGGTCCAAGGTGTCCAGTTCATCGGGCGGGGCGTGGGCGGAGACCATATCATGCAAAAGCAACACGTTCCTAGCCATGTATCTTCTCCAACCGAAGACAAGCCGAGTCCATGATCCGCCCAATCAACTGGGTATACCCGATTCCAGCCATACCCGCGAGGATGGGGAGATCGGAATCAATGGGATGCAGGCCCGCGAGCGGATTGACCTCAAGGAAGTTCACAACCTGCCGGTCATCCATACGCAAATCGACCCTGCCGCCATCCCGGCAATCCAAGGCCCTCCAGGCACCGAGCGCGACTTCCGCACACTGGGCTGCTACCGGGCCATCCACTGTCCGATAGGCTGCACATTCCTTGTAATGTTGCTTGGAGGCATAGGAGTACACCCCCTGGTCACTCGACGTGTCGACAGAGATTTCCATGATCCCGACAACCGAGGCCTGTCCGGCAGTTCCGGTTATGCCTACAGTGAACTCTCGTCCGCTGAGATAGGTCTCCACCAATACCGGTTGGCCATGCGCGGCAAGCAAATGCCCCACACCCTTTTCCAGTTGTCTGTGGTTCCGCACGATCGAGTTTCCGTCGATACCCATTCCGGTACCACCGCCAACCGGTTTGATGAACAAGGGATACGGCAGGTCCAGACCGATCAAATCACCGGGATTGCGCACAACACGGTATGCAGCGGTCGGTACACCATGTTCATGCACCACCGACTTGGCCAACCCCTTGTGCAGGGTCACCGCGAGAGTGAGCGAATCGGAGAATACATAGGGTATCCGATAAGCGTCGAGCAGTGCGGGAATCTGTGCTTCACGGCACAGTCCATGCAATCCCTCGGCTATGTTGAAGACAAGGTCCCAACGCTTGCCATGTGCAAGGGCGAAGACCAGATCCTTCACATTGCCGATCCGTTCAGTCAGGTACCCCAAGGTACGCAGGGAGGCATCGATCGCATCGATTGTCTCGATGCTGTCCAACTCCGCCACTTCCTCGGGCCTATACCCTTCCGCCAAGTACCGCTCCTTGAGATCGAAGGTCAGACCTATGCGCATCTCAGAGTGTTCCATGGGTTGCAACCACATCGGGATACATGAATTCCTTCCCCTCGTAGTTGCGAAGGCAGAGTCCCTTTTCGTCATGGGAGACTTCATAATCGGGCAATATGGGGACTTTTCCACCACCTCCGGGAGTATCGACCACATAGTACGGAACGGCAAACCCGCTGGTATGCCCCCGCAAGCCGTCCATGATCTCCTTTCCCTTTGCGATCGTAGTCCTGAAATGCTCCGATCCGACTATCGGATCACATTGGAACAGGTAGTAGGGTTTGACACGTACGGTAAGC
>PGXP01000211.1 GCA_002839205.1 Spirochaetae bacterium HGW-Spirochaetae-9 | reverse complement strand
AGAGAGATCTACCGTGAGGCGTGGAAATTCGCCTGAAGGCTGGCCGGCTAGTGAAGCTTTTATCTTTTCGTACACCACGAGATCGTCGGGAAGCCGCATATCGAGAGTGAGGCCATCAATGCTTATCTGTTTTAGGATATCGGAGGTTTTCCCAAAAATCGCCGCCCACAGGTCTATGCGTATTTCGAGGTCGCTGATTGCGGCGATCTTACGCCTCAGGGTCCAGAATTCGTCCACCGTCTCCTGAAAAAGCTCGATCTCGTGAAGCGAGACGCGGCTGGATGAGGCAAGGACGGCATAGCCGTAGCCTAGCCTGAGACCCGTGGCATCATAGACGGTTTCCTGGAGCGAAGTGATGGCGGATTCTATGCGCTGGTTGGCGAGGCTGCGGACGCGAGGCACCACGAACGCCGCGAGAAGCGCAGCGAACGAAACCGCAATGACAGCGGCCAGAGCCAATTTGACGCTTTTTCGTACCATCCATCCAATTCCTGCATAGAAAATAAGGGCTGCAGCCTATATACTAACACATCATGAAGACCGAAGACACTGATTTCAGCCTAAATAACTTCATCGTCCTGGAAGGCATCGACGGTTCAGGCACAACGACGCAGATGCGCCGCCTTTCATCGCTGCTGGAAAAAAAGAACATTCCTCATATGATTACGGCAGAACCGACTTCCCGCCCCGAAGGCAACCTCATCAGGAGGATACTGCGCGGAGAAATCGAGGCCGAGCCGGGAACGGTAGCCCACCTCTTCGCCGCTGACCGCCATCAGCATCTCTTCGGTGATGAGGGCATTCTCGAAGCGACCCGAGCAGGTAAAATAGTGCTTTGCGACCGTTATGCCCTTTCGAGCCTGGCATATCAGGGCATCACCTGCGGATTCGAACTTCCAGCACTCCTCAACGCAGGTTTTCCGGCCCCAGGCCTGACGGTGTTTTTTCGACTGAATCCCGAGATCGCCATGAGTCGAGTACATAACAGAACGGAAAATTCCAAGGATCAAATTGAGATTTATGAAAAATTATACATACAAAAGCAGGTAAGTGCCTCCTATGAGGCGGTTTTGGCCGATGCACAGACAAAAGGCTGGAACATCGCCTTCATCGATGCCGAAAAGCCTGCCGACGATGTAACACTACAGCTGTTTTCAATCTTGGATAAGCACCTGAATATAAGGCTGGAAAGCTGACAGCCCCCGATCAGCGGATAAGCATGGCATCACCGTAGCTGAAGAACCTGTACCCTTCCCGAATGGCCTCCGCATAGGTGGCAAGAATGGAGTCCCTGCCAGCGAAAGCAGCCACAAGCATGAGAAGCGTGGATTTTGGCGTATGGAAGTTGGTAAAAAGCTGGTCCACGACATTGAACCTGTATCCAGGGTATATGAAGATGCTCGTGCTCGACGATCCGGGCTGCAGCCCGTTACCCGGAATCCAGGCCGATTCGAGAGTGCGGAGGCTCGTCGTGCCAACGGCGAGCACCTTTCGTCTTTCCTTTTTTGCCGCGTTCACCGCTGCAGCCGTTTTATCAGACACTGTATACCACTCTTCGTGCATCCGGTGCCGTTCGACTTCGTCAACCCGGACGGGCAGGAATGTTCCAAGACCGACATGAAGGGTCACCCATGCCATTTCGATACCATCGGCAGCGATCGAGTCCAGTATGGACTGAGTGAAGTGGAGCCCTGCCGTGGGGCATGCCGCCGATCCCGTCGTCCTCGCGTACACGGTTTGATATCGCTCCGCGTCGGCGTCCTCATCCTTGCGCTTGATATAGGGCGGAAGAGGCATGTGGCCATTCTGGTCGAGGTACATATCGCTCAGGGCTTCGCTGAACTCAATGATTTTATCGTCCTCTTCCTCGCCGACGATGCTACCCTTTATCCCGCCGGGAAAAAGATAGGATCTTCCAACCTTCTGCTTTTTCGCCTTGCTCGTCATCGCCCTCCAGGCCACCGAATTCGCTGAAGCTCCGGTCTGGGCTGTCAATGGAGCGAGCAGAAGAAATTCCACGACAGCCCCCGTATCGAGGGCTGTGCCGTAGATTCTGGCTTTCCTGACTTTGGAATCGTTGAAAACCATGAGGGTGCCCGGCTCCAGGAAGCTTGCAAGATTCCTGACCATCGAAGCCGTCCGACGCGAGCTGTCGCGATCGAGCACGAGAAGCCTGGAATCACCTCTTTTTTCGGGAGGATACTGGGCTATAGATGCTTCGGGTAGATCAAAATTGAAGTCGTCCGTTCTCACTTGAGTACTCCATACCTAGGTGTTTATAGGCGAAGGGTGTCGCAACCCTTCCACGGGGAGTGCGCGCGATGAGTCCCGCCTGTATGAGGAAGGGCTCGTAGTAATCTTCGAGGCTGTCGACAGCTTCGCCGACGGTTATGGCCAAGGTTTCGGCGCCCACGGGACCGCCTGCGTATTTCATGATGATAGCCTTGAGTATGTCCCTGTCGAGGCGTTCGAGGCCAAGGCCGTCCACCTCGAGGCGCCCAAGGCCTTCCTTCACGGTATCGATATCGATGATTTCCTTGCCGGCGACCTGGGCAAAATCCCTCATGCGTCGGAGGAGCCTGTTGGCGATGCGAGGCGTGCCGCGGCTCGTCAAGGCGAGGAGCTTTGTCGCGTCCCTGGCTATCTTGATGTCCAGGATCGCGGAAGATCGGTTTATGACGAGCTCCAGCTCATCGGCGCTGTAGTAGTCGAATCGGAGCGAAATGCCGAAGCGGCTTGCAAGGGGAGCCGACACCATGCCAGCCTTCGTCGTGGCGCCTATCAAGGTAAAAGGCGGCACAGGCACACGTACCGTGCGGGCCGAGGGCCCCTGCCCTATGATCCAGTCCAGCTCGAAATCCTCCATGGCGATATAGAGCATCTCCTCGATGGCTGGTTTGAGTCGGTGGATTTCGTCGATGAAAAAGACGGAGCCTGGCCTGAGGGTTGTCAGTATGCCGGCGAGATCCTTGGGCTTTTCGAGGGCGGGCGCGCTTGTGGGCTTGAAATCCGAGCCCATCTCCGAAGCCACGACGAG
>PGXP01000210.1 GCA_002839205.1 Spirochaetae bacterium HGW-Spirochaetae-9 | reverse complement strand
AATGCGGCGGGATTCGAACCCACGACCTCTGCCTCCGGAGGGCAGCGCTCTATCCAGCTGAGCTACGCATCCAAGCTTTTGTATGCTATGGATACCGGAGGCCCTTGTCAAGACATGGCAAGTCATAAAAATGAAATGGTTTTTGACTGGAAAGCGTATGGCAAAGTGAAATTTATTCTGATTATGACATAAGTTGGACTAGGGCAAAAATATGTAAATAAATATAAAATAAACAAATAAGAAAATTGATATATATGGTACTTCCAATTACTATCTATCTCTTGACACCACTTCTGCTTTTTATTACCATTGGAATGTATTGGAAATCAGTCATCGGGAGGGTGTTGGATGCGTCGAATGGTACTAGCTTGCATAGTCATTGGAATCTTGATCGTACCAACGCTCTCTGCCCAACGGAATCTGTTCAGCGAGACTATCCCGTTGCAAGGACATATCGAACTCCAGGAAAGGTTCTCCCTCGAGGTGAAGCCGCGGGTATTCTTCGTATTGAGCCAGGATATGGCCGGTACTACCCATGAGATCGCGACATATCAATTCTTCTCCAACAGCCCCGAGGTCGCCTATCAGATGAGACTTTCCCCCGGTTATGTGACCCAACTTGGGGAGGGTGTGTTCGCTTTCCGAAACATTTCCGGAACAGGCGGGAATTCCGAAACACAGCCCATACCATTCAAACTGAGCGTAGTCAGTCAGGTGCACGATTCCTCATCCACAAACGATGCCTTTCGGGCAGTCCAGAAGGCTATCGGCCTTCGTGATGGATCCCGTTCGGAAGAGAAGGGGACAATATTCGTCACGTTCCCTTCCCAAAGCGACGGATTCAACCTCCAAAGCTTCACCTTTGGAACATATGAAGCCTCGATAGCGGTGGAAGTTTCAGCCGATTAAGACTCCCAGTAGTGGTTTTTGCAGCATCATGCTATACTGGATCCACTACATTCGAGGAGGTCCCGATGAAGCCGATTCTACTGGTTATGGCTGCAGGAATGGGAAGCCGATACGGCGGAATAAAGCAAATTGACGGTGTTGGAATGCACAATGAGGCATTGCTCGACTATTCGACATACGATGCCCTGAAAAGTGGTTTCGGTAAAATCGTATTCATAATCCGCAAGGATATTGAGAAGGACTTCAGGGAGCGGATATTCGATCGTATAGCCGCGAACTGCGACGCTACCTATGTTTTCCAGGAACTCGATACCCTGCTTACCCCCGAACAGGTGAAAGCCTCGTCAGGTCGCAAGAAACCTTGGGGTACCGTTCACGCTGTCCTGAGCGCCAAACAAACGATCAATGCTCCCTTTTGTGTCATCAATAGCGACGATTATTACGGACGCGAAGCATACCAGATAATGGGAGGACATCTCGCATCGATCGAAAACGATTCGATTGAGCAAGCCATGGTGGGGTATGTCCTGAAGAATACCACCAGTCGCAGCGGCTCCGTTTCCCGTGCCGTCTGTACCGTCAAGGACGGGTACCTCGTTTCGATGCGCGAAAACAAGAAGATATACCATGAAGGAGATCGGATCATCAGTACAATCGATGGTGAACAGCGGGTGCTCACCGGTGAAGAATGGGTCTCCATGAACTATTTCGGCTTTTCACCAGCTGCGATTCCCTTCTTCCAGGACTATTTCGACAGATTCCTGGTTGACGCGATCTCGACCGAAAAGGAAGAGTGCTATCTGCCTGAAGGTGCCAGTCTTATGGTGAACCAGGGTGTCGGCAAGATGCGCTTCTATACCACCAATGAACGTTGGTTCGGCATGACGTACCAGGAAGACCGGCAAATTGTCAAGGATGAGATTGCCAAGAAGATTGCCCAACGGGTGTATCCCGAGAAATTGTGGAAGAATTGACCCGATTGTAGACACCATGCATTGTGGTTGGAAAACCGGGAATTCTCCCGGTTTTTCGCTAGTAGGATATTACCGTTTGTCCATTGGGGAGAATCCTTCTCCACAACCTCATAGGCCTCTTCAATGATCATAAAGGCTTCCGGGTCGGATTCCTTGACGATTGTGTTCAGGCGTGAGATCTTCTGGTTCGGTATGACCGTCATCAGCACGGACTTGTCTTTCTTGGAATATATTCCCGTTCCCTTCAACAGTGTGCCACCGTGGCCCAGTTCCTCGACAATCCGCTTTGCAATCGCATCGTGGTGGTCGCTTACGATCAGTGCTGTCTTGGCATAGCGCGTTCCCATGTTCAACAATACGAAGTTGATGGAAACGCTGGTCACATACAAGGTGATGGTTGCGAACAGTGCGCTCTCAAGGCCGAAGGCGAACCCACCAGCCATAATCACCAAGCCGTCCACAATGAACAGCGAGGTTCCGACCGACAACGGTGTGTACTTGCTGACAATTTGCGCGGCGATATCTGTGCCACCGGTATTGGCTCCACCCTTGAGTACCAGGCCAGTGCCGAATCCGGCAAGGAATCCTCCAAACAGGGCCGACAACAGTGTATCGACAGAATCGGTGTATTCCAGGAAACCCTCGAAACCGAACAGAACACCGAAGAGGGTGGTGAACAGGGAGAGCAGTATTGTGCCCAGTAGGGAAATGAACCCATATCGGGTACCGAATATCCGCAAGCCGGCGATGAAGAGGGGAAGGCTGAGCAGGAATATGCTGATGCCGACTTCGAAGTTGAACATATGGTACAGAATGACTGCGATACCGCTGACACCGCCACCAGCGAGCTTGGCCGGCGTTATGAAACCGGCGATTCCAACTGCAGTGACAATGGAGCCTCCGATAATGAGTGCATAATCGCGGACCCGATACTTGGTTTTCATAACCGGATTATATCGTATCGCAGGAAAAACTAGTAGAACCCCATTTCATACACAAGCGAAAAATATCCAAACTTAATTGGTTTTTCTTTACGGATGCTCGATTTTTACGGGAAGGTCCAAATCAACCGAACACAGTTTTTCCAACAAATCGTCGGGATCCGCACTCACCACCAGGGCATCGAACAGGATCTTGCGTAGGAACCCCTGGTCGACCATATGACGAAGGAGGTCG
>PGXP01000209.1 GCA_002839205.1 Spirochaetae bacterium HGW-Spirochaetae-9 | reverse complement strand
TGCCAGTTGTGGTACCAAACCTGCCCTGAATAGCCGTTGACCCCGAGCATGCCGTACGTTTTGCCATCCTTGAGGACATGAAGCGTATAATATCCGTAAAAACGGTCGGCTCCATTTTCAATCTTCAGGCCGGCACCCTGGCTGTCCAAGGTTTTCTGAGCCAATTCGCGGGCTTTCGCCTCAGTTATAGACATAGGGCCTGCTGACTGCTGAACCGGAGAAAAGCCACCCATCATCCCGCTCGCCATCGGACCATATTTCTGGTTCCACATCATATTGGGACCGGGTTCCAGAGAAACCGAGCCAGTGTATTTATTCATGAGTAGCTCAAACGCTTTCTGATCGGAAGCTTTCTCGCCAACCTCCACATAGAAGTGATTGGAGAATTCGGTTACCTCGGAGACTACCAGGTTGTCATCGCCCCATGAAGCAAGGTATTTCTGGGCCTGACCAACAGCCTGGTCAAGAGTGAGAGGTTTCCCGGCATCAGGGGGTATGAAATCGAATCCCCCCATCATTCCGCCATTCATCATTCCCGAACCGGATGCGCTCCCACCCATCATATCATAGCCATTGCCGCCAGAGCCCATCATGCCCAAACCTTGGTTTCCCGAATTCATCATATTCTGGGCAAAAGCAGCGCCTGCAACCAGAAGAACCATAAAGCCGATCGCGATACTTCGTTTCATATCGATACTCCTTGATGCCTGAACAATACCAAGCATCTGTGAAGCGTTCGTGAATCTTTTGTGTCATTTCGATGCCGTTGATCGTGAGAATGCTTTTGTAGCAAAATTTGAGGTAATCACACTAATTTTACATACTGTTCATACTATATTCATTGTTTATAGCTATACTTAGACTTGAGCGAATCGATGGAAGAATCATGTTCATCGAAAGGCTTCAGATTTTCCCAAGGAGTAATGCATGAAAAAAGCGCTCTTCATTCTTTTGATCGCGGTTTCGGCGGCGACGCTATCGGCACAGGACATCGCCCTTCCTCCGCCTGCTGGCAAAAGCGGCGTCGATCTTCTCGGCGCGATAACCAACCGCAAGGTTTCCAAAACCTTCATTAAGAAAGACATCCCGACCGCTGATCTTTCCACTATATTGTGGGCGGGGCTCGGGCTGCGAAAAGTCGATGCCGTTACGAGCGCCACCAAGGCTGGACGGAACGTCTCGTTCTCGGGCGACAACGCGTATATCAACATCTATGTCCTGACCGAAAAGGGAAGCTGGAAATACCTGGCCGACAAAAACAGCCTGCAGTTCATAAACGGAACCGACGTTCGTTCCAGAGTTTCCCCTGCGGCCATCGCGACGGCCTCAGGGCTCATCCTTTATACGGTGGACAACGCGCTCACTCCCTCATTCCTAAAGACCAATCCGGCGCTTTTCCTGCAGATGGCACACGCGACAGCCGGATTTGCTGCCCAAAACATCTCACTGACCGCTTCTTCCTTGAAACTGGCCTCCATCGTCCAGTATACGCTTAAAGCGGCGGATGCCAGCGAAGCCCTGAAGCTTGGGAAAGACGAAGTACCCCTTTTCATTCAACAATTGGGTTATACGGAGTAAGCAATCGGTTGCCGAGGTCCTCTTTGGTGTTTTGGCAAGGGCGGTAACGTTATTTTTGCCGCCCTAATTTGCACAGATGCAAGATATTTAATTTTAGGAGAATCGCCCCGAGATTACCGGAAACTGAATACTTTAAGAGTATACAGCCATGGGCTAAGGAAGCAGGTTTTCACCAGAAGTACGGGAATGGAACGGTCGGTTAGGCTAGTCTGGGAGCAGGTTGAAGAACATGAGCCGCAGTGGGCGACAATCTATTCTGTATCGGCGAAGATTGGCTGTACGGCGGAAACGCTTAGGTGTGCGGTTCGTCAAGCTGAACGGGGCGCAGGAAAGCGAGAGGGCTTAACGACCAGCGATCGGGAAGAATTCAAGCGACTGCAGTGGGGAAACCGCGAACTCAAGAAAGCCAACGAAATATTTCGGTTGGCTTCCGCGTATTTCGCCAAGGCGGAGCTCGACCGCCGACAGAAATGATGGGAGCCGGGCCGATTTGCGCTACCTGCTAATACTCCATCGGTGTACTATTTGCATAAGACGATAGCCGCAGACCCTGAACGAGGTTCTTGGACTTCCCCCCAACTCCATGGACATTTCTAATACTTATGGGTTATGGTCCCCAAACAACATATCCACCACCGCGTGTTTTGTGGAACCTCGTGAGTTCTTCAGGGTATTCTGGCCAAATAGGGTCGTGATACCCACTTAGATCTCCCCAGCCTCCATTCAAGAGCACTTCTGGCTGTCCGTAAGGATTCTCCATCACGGATCGATAGAAGATGCCTCCCTCTCTCCTAAATGAGGTCCAATTGTACCCAAAGCCGGAACCGTCCTGTATTATGGCCACGCCTCTCGGGAAAGTATGGTTACCTCGGTAAAGTGCCTGAAACGTAACGACACCATCACCACAGAGAAAGAGAAGGCAGAATCGTGCAGGCCCATGTGATTCGAGCGTACCTGGAGTCCGTTCAAAGATACACCAGTCACAGAAAGGCTGCATGAAGAGACTGCGATACCTGTTAGGGTTGCCATCGCTTCGACGGGGATATGCAGGCGTCCAGCCATTAGGTACGAGTTCTTCTCTCGTAACGGATCGCCAACCAAGTAACCGGTATCCTTTGAAGCCCCGCCCTTCAATCTCTCGCATCAGCTGTTCGTGTGACCGATGATAGTCAACATACACGAACGAGAAGAAATAGCCGAGCATGTGCTTAATCGGATCGCCATCAAATCCAGAGGCGGCATAATACAGCGAATCCTTAAGGATTTTGAGTAGTGGGAATTTGTCCGTAAGGATGCTGCATTCCGTCAGATCCATGAGCCATGTCGGCTCAAACCTTTTAGCCAGGCCGAACGGTAGCCTATACTGCATGTCATTCATTTTCGAAATCCTCAGTATCATTAATATCTTCGTAAGGGTCCAATTCTCCCCGTCTTGACGGGAATTTAGTAAGTAGCAGGATCAAGTCGGTAGGGAAGCAGCGAAAGCTTCTCTTCAAGCGTCTTTGCTC